>JBDTPR010000033.1:0-19544 GCA_039932635.1 Candidatus Solibacter sp. | reverse complement strand
AAATGAGTTAGATTCCAATCCGATTTTCCGGATCCTCCCAATCACTACCGAGATCGCCAGGGAAGTGGCCGCGCTTCGCGATGCACTTCGCGATCCGGGCGACACTGCCATCGTTGCCACTGCGCGCGTTCATCACCTGTGGCTCCTGACCTCCGACCAACCGATTATCGATTCGAGCCTAGTCCCCGTAATCGAGTAGCAAAACAAAACCGCCGGCCCGGAAACTCCGGACCGGCGGCAATGTGTTCAAGGAAAATGTAACGATTAGTCGCCGAAGCTGCCGACTTCTTCCTTCACTTCGACCTTCTTGGCGGCCGGGGCAGGCTTGATCACAGGCAGCGCGGCCGGAGCGATGGTCTCGATGCTGACCAGTCCCGGAGCCGGCTTCTCCTGCAGAACGTGCTCGCGATAGAGTTTGGCCATACGTGCATTTTCCGCGTCCTGCTTGATCTTCGCGTCGCGCGCCCGGATCTTCTCTTCGCGCGCCGTCTTGGCGATTCCGAGATTGTCCAGATCGTGCTGCACTTCAGTGGTCACGATGCCGTCGCGCAGCACCAAAGCGTGTTCCTTGCTCTGCAAGGGTACGCTCTTGCCGCCCGCGAAGATTTCATGCTTGCCGTGCTCGTCGTACCACTTGGTGAGCGTGGCGGTCATGTGCATCTTCTCGATGATGTTGCGCCAGCCGACGCCGGTGTTGTAGGCGCAGAAGGAAATTTCGCCTTCCTGCGTGGCGTACGGAATGATGCACTGTTCGGTGCGGCGGAAGTCGTAATTGAACAGATCCTGGAACCACATTCCCGCGATGAACAGGAAGTTCCAGCGATCCTTGCGCCGCTTTTCGATGTCGTCCATCGTGCGGTCCTTGCCGACCGTGCCGTAGTTCTTGCCGGTAGCGCCGAAGGTCTTATCGAGCTTCTTCAGCATGTCCGACATCTTGAAGTGCGTGGGAGTCTGGAAGGGATCGTAGTTGCGCGCCATCGCCAGCGTCATGCCGATTACCGACAGCCACTTGCCGCGCGCCGCGTCGTTGACGCGAGCCACGTCCTTGGCCCAACGATCGGCATTGATGAACGCCGTCACGGGCACCCGTTCCTTGGTTTCCTTGTCCACCATCACGGCCATACCAGTGCCGCAATTCGGGTGGCAGCCGCAGCTCAACTGACCCCAATCCGCCTGCGGACCATGCGTCAGATCGCTCCAATCGCTGAAGGTCGACATGAAGGAGATCGGGAACCAGTCGCGGGCAGGTTCGCCAAGGCCGGTCTGATTCTTGACGTCATGCGCCAGGTGCGAAAGCGTGTAGCGCTGCGCGGCGCGGCGATCGTCCGTTACGGCCTCATCGCGTCCGGTGAACGATACCGGCTGGAACGAGAGGAAGGGAATGCGCTTCGGATTGTCGAGCGCGAACTGCACAATGCGGCCCACCTGCTCGTTGTTGATGCCGTTGATGATCGTGATCACGGGGATGATGTCCACCCCGTTGGTGTACAGATTCTCGATCGCGCGCAGTTTCACGTCGAACAGATTGCCGACCTTACGGTGTTCGTTGGCCGCGTTGCCGATGCCATCGAACTGCAGGTAAGCGTAGCGCAGTCCGGCGAGCGCGGCTTCCTTGCAAAACTCGGGACTCTTGGCGAACTCGATGCCGTTGGTGGCGGCCTGCACGCTGGTGTAGCCGACTTCGCGGGCGTACGACACGGCCTTCAGGAAGTGCGGCGAAATCGTGGGCTCGCCGCCGGAGAACTGAACGCTCATCTGGCGCTTGGGCTTGATGGTGACGGCGTTATCCAGCAGGGTCTTGATATCTTCCCAGCTCAATTCATGAACGAAGCCAACCTGGTTGGCGTCCATGAAACAGGGGTCGCACATCATGTTGCAGCGGTTGGTCAGATCGACCGTGAGCACCGAACCGCGCCCATGGGTGACCGTGCTGCTGCCATGCTTGTGGAGCTTTTCGTCATTGTGCGCGCGGATGTCGCGCCCCGGGAATACCTTTTCCAGGTGCGCAAAGAACTTGGTGTCGATGGCCATGACGTCTTCGAAGTGGCCGTGCACCGGGCAATCCTTCACCATCAGGATCTTGCCGTCGCGTTCGATCACCTGAGCCTTGATCTCGCCGGGCTTGTCGGTGTACAGGACTTCGAGGGGGGTCTTGCCGTCGAGGATCTGCTGACGGATCTCCGGCACGCAGCGCGGGCAGAGCGAGTCAGTCTCACGGGGCCAGCCCAACGGCGGCTTCGTCTTTTCCCAGCTCTTAAGGAGCGGTTTCTCACTCCATTTCGGAGTAAAGCCCGGATTCTGGCCGATCTGATTGAACTTATCAAAAACGAACCAGGCCGCACCGGCGGCATATGTCAGAGCTTTCTCAGCGTATTTAATGGGCTTGTGCATATTGTGTTCGGACTCCTCCTGAGTGAGCGACTCCCTCGGACAGCCAAAGTAATAGATAATAGTGCGCTTTAACAGAGTATAGGGAAGAGATGGCTAAGGGGACTAGGATTTGTTATTAAAATGTTGATTTTACTGGTTGTACGGTGTTCTGCGGGGTTGAACGGCGGGATTTGGGCATCGAGCGGGAACAACGGCTAGCCCCAACAAAGGGAACGGCTTAGGACCCGAACGCGGAATCCCGGCGGATCTATTAATTCTTGCGCTGCCGCAACCGCAGGCTGACCAGGCAAAGGGCGCCCCCGATCACCGCGAAAGTAGCGCCTTCCGGAGCTTGGTCCAGACTTGCCGCGCGCCGGCTTCCGCCGACAGGTCCGGCGGCCAACGGAGCGAGTAAACCGAGCAGCAGCAATGCCACCGGAGCTGCCATCAGAGGCTTGCGAATTTGAGTTTCTTTCTGCACTACCTGTGTGCAAATGTACCGTGTGCGCGAGTATGATTACAATAACCCGCACACCGCAATGGTGGTATGTAAGTACTGGATAACGTACTGGGTTATAGCGATTTGTACTAGCCCAAACGCTCACAAAAGTCGATACATCACGAGCGCATCGACGTCGCCTGATTGCGGGTGATGGAATGCGCCCGGCAGCCTCCCCACGGTGTCAAATCCGAAGTGCTGCCATAGGCGCACCGCCCGATGGTTGGTGCTGACCACGAAATTGAATTGCATGGCCCGGAAGCCGCGTTGGCGCGCGCGATCGAGGGAATGCGCGCACATCGCGCGCGCCAAGCCGCGGCCCGCCGCCCATGCAGCCGTCATGTAGCCGCAGTTGGCGACATGATTGCCGCCGCCCCGTTGATTGGCATGAAGGTAGTAGGTGGCCGCGATCTCGGCATCGAGCTCTGCGACGAAGACTTCGTGGCAGGGATCGAACCAGTACTCCAGCGCGTGGTCCCGGGTCATGTCGCGGGGCAGCGTGTAGGTCTCGCCGGCGCGGATGGTGGGCTCGAGAATCTCCCATACGGCATCGCGATCGCGCGGTTCGGCTTCGCGAATCTGGATGGGGCAGTGGGCCACCGCTCCAGGATATCGTTTGCCGCCGCGGCGAGCACCCGTCCGCCTGGGGCGGTTAAACTGGCTGATCGAAACTCATCGCGCTGGTGCTGGGGCTCGCGCTGCTGCTGACGATGCCTAAGTTCGCGACGCGCCTGAATGTGTAGCGAGATTGCGCAGTAACGCCCGCACGCCATCGGCGCAGAGCACCGCTGCGTGCTTCGACGCCACGGGTAGCCCGCCCACCGCCTCGTCGATTTCGGCGGCGTCGAACGCGGCCACTTCGTCGCGCGTCTTGCCCGCCAGCCACTCGGTCAGCGCGCTGCCCGCGGCGATCGATGCGGTGCAGCCCCGGACCTTGTAACGCGACTCCGCGACGCGTCCATCCCGCCAGTCCACCGAGAGTCTGAGGATGTCGCCGCAGGCGGGGTTGGACACCTCGACGGTGACCGCCGGCGGAGGCAGTTCGCCGACGTTGCGTGGATTCTGAAAATGCTCGATCAGGCGCGGCGGATACATTCTTATATCGGCAGCTATTCCGCCACGCACCCTTGCCGCTTGCGTCCAGCGATCGTCATGGACGTGGGAAGCTCCGTTGCCTTCATGAATTCCTGCCGCGTGGTCTCGATGCTGAAGCCCTGTTTGATCGCGCCCGCCGCCACGAAGTCCTCAAAGTACTTGCCTCTTGTGGTGTCGAAGGCTTTGCAGGGAAGCTTCCCGCTGCCGTGGCGCTTGTTGAGGACAGCCAGCACGTCGGTCCAGCCCGGGTTGTTGTCGGCCGAGGCGGGTTTCGCCGCTTTGTCGAGCCAGGCTTCCGCGGCCTTCGCCTTATTGGCCTTGTCGCCGCCGCTCTTGGTGTCTTCCGCGGCCGCGAAAACCGTCACAGTCGCGGCAAGAAGGATCAGCATCAGCTTCATGACCTCATACTCTAGCACTCGCGGGCTTCGTGACGTGTGTGTTCCAATGTGGGAGATGATCCAAGTGGTAGCGGCGATTTTGCAGCGCGAAGGCAACATTCTGGTGGGGCAGCGCACGCCCGGCCAATCGCATTCCCTCAAGTGGGAATTTCCCGGCGGCAAGGTCGAACCGGGCGAGTCGCCGGAGCAGGCACTGGCGCGCGAACTCCACGAAGAGCTCGATATCGTCGGCGCCTCAGGCGAAATCATGACGCGCTACCAGTACGCGTATCCAGGCAAAGATCCTATCGAGCTGATCTTCTTCCGGGTACGCCATTTCACCGGCGAACCGCGCAATCTGATCTTCCACGATCTGCGCTGGCACCCTCGCTTCCTGCTCGCCGAACTGGATTTTATCGAGGGCGACCGGGAGTTCATCCACGGCATCTATACTAGTGCCTATGGCAACCACGATTAAGCGCGTCGATCCCTCGGAAAACGAATTCCTCGCAAGTCTCGAAAGCAAGGCCAAGCAGCCCAATCCGTTCTTCCGGGCCATGGCCAATCGCCCCGACGCGCTTAAGAATTTCGTACCCTTTTACGCTTCCCTGATGGGCCCCGGATCGGTCGATCGCCGCACGAAAGCCATGGTCTATCTGGTGACTTCGTATGCCAATCAGTGCGCCTTCTGCATCGCGTCGAACCTCCCCGGCGGTCGCAAATCGGGCCTCACGGAAGAGCAGTTGAGCGCCATCGAAAAAGGCACCGCGGCGGATTCCACCGACCTCGGTTTCAGCCCCGCCGATATTGCCGCGATCCGCTACGCGCGCGAACTCACGCAGACCGCGCGCGCAACGGACTCGCGTGAGGAGATGTTCGCGCATTTCACCCATGAGCAGATGGTAGAGATCACCATGACCATTGCGATGGCGAACTGGACCAATCGCTTCAATAACGGCCTCGAGATTTTTCCCGAATAATTCATGGCACTACTCAGCGGCATACATCCGGTAGCCGAGGCGCTGCGCGCCGGCAGCCCGATTGAACGCGTTGTGATCGCACAGGGTGCGGGGGGTCCGCGCCTGCAGGAGATTATCGACCTGGCGCGGCGGGCGGGCGTACCCGTGCGTTTCGAACCGCGCGGTGCGATCGATAAACTTGCCAACACGTCCGCGCACCAGGGAGTGATTGCGTTAGGAGCGGCGCGCAAATACGCCGATCTGGAATCGGTGGCGGGCAGCGAACTGCTGGTGGTTTTGGATGGCGTAGAAGATCCGCACAACCTGGGCGCCATCGTGCGCACCGCGCATGCCGCGGGCGCTGGGGCGATTATCATCCCAGAGCGCCGCGCGGTAGGCGTCACCGACGTGGTGGCGAAGGCCGCCGCCGGAGCCTTGGAGCACCTCCCCATCGTGCGTGTTACCAACATCAATCGCACGCTGGAGGAGTTGAAGGGGCAGGGTATGTGGATTTACGGCCTGGATGAGCGCGGCGCCGATAGTTACGACAAAGTGGATTACGCGTCGCGTAGTGTCCTGGTGCTAGGCGGAGAGGGCGGCGGGTTGCATGAGCAGGTGCGTAAGAGCTGCGACGTTCTGGTGCGCATCCCGATGGCTGGGAAGATTTCATCTCTAAATGTTTCGGTTGCCACAGGTGTGGTGCTCTTCGAGTGGCGGAGACGGCGCGGAGTACGGGAAACGTCGTAGTGTCTCCGCCTCGCCACCGTTGCTAACGTGTGTGAATGGCTGTAGATCTGCGCTGTGCCGAGTGTTTGAAGTTGTGGGAAAGGCACGGGGCGGCGGCCGCCGATTTGCGGGATGTGGGTGATGGGTCTATGCGAGACGCAATCGAGTCTCGCTTGCGGGACGCCGCCCAAGCCATCAGCGATCACCAGCAGCAGTGGCATCCGCCAGTTGACGTTCTTTGCTGAGGCGTCACGCCGCGCAGCCACATAGTAGAATCGAGTGATGTGTCACTGCCTCACCCTGGTTCTACTCGCGGCTTCGTTACCCACGTGGGCTGCGCAGCCAGTGCGCGCGCGCCACGGAATGGTGGTTTCCCGCGAGAAGCATGCCACGGCGGCAGGTCTGCAAGTCCTCAAGAACGGCGGCAACGCGATTGACGCAGCAACCGCGGTGGGCTTAGCTCTGGCGGTGACGCTGCCGAGCGCGGGCAACTTGGGCGGAGGCGGCTTTATGCTGATTCGTCTGGCCGACGGGCGCACCACCTTCATCGATTTCCGTGAGCATGCGCCTGCGTCGGCTTCGCGCGACATGTACCTCGATGCCACGGGCAAGGCCACGCAGGATTCGGTGACTGGCTATCGCGCTGTGGGCATCCCGGGCACGGTAAGAGGCCTGGAGTACGCAAATAAAAAGTACGGTAAGAAGGCGTGGGCGGAACTGGTCCATCCCGCGGTGGAACTGGCCGCTAAGGGCTTTCCGGTATCGTACGGCCTCTCGCAGGGGCTGCGCGGTCAGCGAGGTCTCGCGCAATTTCCGGAATCGAACCGCATTTTCCTGAAGGACGGCAAATTCTACGAGGCCGGCGAGTCGTTGGTGCAGCCCGAATTGGCGCGGACCCTGGAGCGCATCGAAAAGCTGGGCTCCAAGGATTTCTACGAGGGCGAGACGGCCCGTCTGCTGGCCAAGGACATGGCGGCGCACGGCGGCCTGATCACCGAGGCCGATTTGAAAGCGTACGCAGTGCACGAACGCGCGCCCCTGAGCGGCGAATATCACGGCTATACGATCGTCACCGCGCCGCCCCCGAGTTCCGGCGGGGTCGGCATTCTGCAAATGCTCGGCATGCTGGATACTACCGGGTACGAGAAGGGCGGCGCAGGGTCGCAAGCCACCATCCACTGGATGACGGAGGCGATGCGGCGCTTTTTCGCCGACCGCTCCGAGCATCTGGCCGATCCGGATTTCGTCAAGTTGCCGATGAGCAGCCTGCTCTCGCCCAAGTACATCGCGCAGCAACGCACCACGATCGACCCTGAGCGCGCCACGCCGAGCAGCCAGATCAAAGCCACCGTATTCACGGGAAAAGAAAGCTATGAAACCACGCACTATACGGTGGCCGACGAAGCCGGCAACGTGGTGGCGGTGACCTACACTTTGAACGGCAGCTACGGCAGCAAAGTAACGGCCACGGGCCTGGGTTTCCTGCTGAATAACGAGATGGACGATTTTGCCGCGCAGCCGGGCGCACCCAACATGTACGGCCTGATTCAGGGCGAGTTCAACGCCATTCAACCCGGCAAGACTCCACTCTCCGCTATGACACCCACCATCGTATTGAAGGACGGCAAACCAGTGCTCGCGCTGGGCTCTCCCGGCGGACCGACGATCATCAACACGGTGCTCGAGGTGATGCTCAACGTGCTGGATTTCGGCATGAATGTGCAGGATGCGGTGAACTGGCCGCGCTTCCATCATCAGTGGATGCCCGATGAGCTGCGCGTGGAACCCGGCATCTCGCCGGACACCGTCGCGCTACTGGAAAAGAACGGCTATATCGTGAAGCGCGTGACCGCGCAGGGAGAATGCGCCGCCATACGTTGGAACAACGGCTGGCTGGAAGGCGCGCCCGATCCGCGCAGTGAAGGCACTGCCGAAGGGCATTAGAGCTGGACACCGGGACATCGATGAATCACGTACTGTCTACCCATCTGTTCGTAAATCACCGGCTGACGTCGGCGCTGCTAGGAAAAATTCAGCATGCCGGAATCCCCGCGGTAGAGATCTTCTGCGCGCGCCAGCACCTCGACTATCACGACAAAGCGCAGATCAGGGAACTTGGCCACTGGTTCCGCGATTCCGATTTGAAGCTGCATTCGCTGCACTCGCCGATGTACAACGACGAGATCTGGGGGCGCTCCGGCCCGCATGCCGTGGTCACCATCACGGAGCAGGTGAAGGGCACGCGGCTGGGAATGGTGGATGAAATCAAGCGCGCGATTGAGATTGCGGAGACCATCCCGTTCCGCTATCTGATCCAGCACATAGGTGTCGGCGGCGAGGAATTCGATATGCGCAAGGTCGATGCGGCGTTCAGCGCGCTCGAAGAACTCAACCTGTTCGCACGCGGGCGTGGCGTCGAGATCCTGTTGGAAAATATCCCGAACGAACTCTCCACCGCGGAGCGCCTGTTGCAGTTCGAGGAGTTGACGCACGTGGGCTTGAATTACGTCTTCGACACCGGCCACGCGCACATCGCCGGAGGCGTGGAGCGCGAGTTCCAGCTGATGAAGGAGCGCATTCGCTCCACCCACGTGCACGACAACAACGCCAAGGACGACATACACCTCGTCCCGCTCGACAACGAAGGCGGAACCATCGATTGGAAGCGCACCATGGAACTGCTGCGCAGTTGCCAGGATCAGTATCCTCTCGCGCTGGAGTTGAAAGACCGGGGCGACAATCCGCACTTACTGGACACCGCCTGCCGGTGTTTCGACCGCCTGGAAGAACAGTAAACGAAGACACGCACATGATCCAACCAGATAGCTACGTACGGAGCCTGCTGAAACGCTCCCCGGGAGAAAGCGTCACCGCCCGGGGCTGGGTCAAGACCCGCCGCGACAGCAAGAACGTCCACTTCATACAGCTGAATGACGGCAGCTCGCCGGTCGATTTGCAGGTGGTACTCGACGCCGGCGTGGTGAGCGAGCAGATCGTGGCCAGCATCACCACCGGGGCATGCATCAGCGCGGAGGGCGAATTGGTGGCCTCGATGGGAAAGGGCCAGGCCGTTGAGTTGAAAGCCAGCGCGATCACCGTGCACGGCACCGCAGATCCCGAGCATTATCCGCTACAGAAGAAGAAGCACACGTTGGAAACGCTGCGCGAACTCGGACATCTGCGTACGCGGTCGAATACGTTCGGCGCGGTCTTCCGGGTGCGCAACGCCCTGGCCGCGGCGATTCACAAGTTCTTCCAGGATCGCGGATTTTTGTACGTGCACACGCCGGTGATTTCGGCCAGCGACGCCGAAGGCGCGGGCAGCATGTTCCAGGTCACCACGCTGGATCTGGACGCGCTCGGCAAGAGCGGCAAGCCCGCGGATTTCACCCAGGATTTCTTCGGCAAGCACACCTACCTCACGGTGAGCGGGCAGTTGGAGGGCGAGATTTTCGCCCACGCGTTCGCCAACGTCTATACCTTCGGACCCACCTTCCGCGCCGAAAATTCGAACACCCCGCGCCACCTCGCGGAGTTCTATATGATCGAGCCGGAGATGGCCTTCTGCGATCTCAACGACAATCAGGATCTGGCCGAGGCCTTCCTCAAGAGTCAGGTGGAACAGGTGGTGAACGCCTGCGGCGCCGACCTCGATTTCCTGGCCAAGTGGTACGACCCCGAGTTACGCCAAACACTCGACGGGCTGCTCAATGCCAAGTTCGAACGCATCACGTATACCGAGGCGATCGACCTGCTGAACAAATCGGGCAAGAGCTTCGAGTTCCCCACGCATTGGGGCGTCGACATGCAAAGCGAGCACGAACGCTACCTCACCGAGGAGGTCTTCAAAAAGCCGGTGATCGTGACCGGCTATCCCAAGGACATCAAGGCGTTCTACATGCGCGCCAATGAGGACGGCAAGACGGTGGCCGCGATGGATGTGCTGGCGCCGCGCATCGGCGAGATCATCGGCGGCAGCCAGCGCGAAGAGCGCCACGACGTGCTGCTGGCGCGCATTCGCGAAATGGCCGCGCACGGCCTGAGGGAAGAGGCCTACTGGTGGTACCTCGACCTGCGCCGCTTCGGGGGCGTGCATCACGCGGGCTTCGGCATGGGCTTCGAGCGCATGATGATGTATCTCACCGGCATGAAGAATATTCGCGACGTGATCCCGTTCCCGCGCACGCCTGGCAACGCCGAGTTCTAACCATGTTCCCCTACGACAACCAACTCCTCGCGCTGGCGCAAGCCGTGCCGCAATCGGTGGACGATGTGATCCGCACCATGGAAGCGATCGACGCGCTGTGCGTCGATGGCGATGGGCTGCGGTGGTTCAACCACCTGTATCTGGATGTCACCCGCGCGGTGGGCGTGCGGGTGGCGCAGGGGGGCTTTCACGATCCCGCGTGGATGGCCGCGCTCGACGTGAATTTTGCCGGGTTGTATTTCCAGGCGCTGGCCGCGCAGCTTTCGGGCGGCGTGGCGCCGCGCTGCTGGCGCGCCCTCTTCGACCGCCGGCACTGGACCGCACTGGCGCGCGTGCAGTGTGCGCTGGCCGGAGTCAACGCGCACATCAATCACGATCTGCCGATCGCGCTCGTGCGCACAGGGTCGGCGCCGGTGCATGGCGACCCGCACTACGCCGACTACATCGCGATCAACGCTACTCTGAATTCGTTGGTGGACCAGGCGAAGGCCGATCTGCGCGTGCGACTGCTGGGCGATTTGCTGCCTCCGGTGTCGCACCTGGAGGACACGCTGGCGGCGTTCAGCATGACGGCGGCGCGCGAGGCGGCGTGGAATAACGGTGAAATGATGTGGGCGCTGCGCAATCTTCCGCGGCTCTCGGCTCGCACCGAGAGCACGTTGGACGGCATGGCGGCGGTGATCGGCAAGACGCTGCTGATTCCCGTCGGCGAGGCAGTACAGTTCGTGCTGACTACGTAGGCTCTATCTCTGAAAGCGCGCGATGCGCCCTTGCGGCCCTACCGCCCAGCCATCTCCGGTCTTGACGAAGCTCATAGCGTTGTAGGCGCCGCTATCGAAGAGCTTCCAGGTTTGCCCGCCATCGGCGGAACTGTCGGAGCCCGAGGTGCCGGTCACGATCCAGAGCTTGTGTGACGGGATGAATGCGACAGCCGAGCGGAAGCCGGCGGGCCGCGCGGACGGAGTCGTCCAGGTGCGGCCGCCATCGGTAGTCACGGCGATATTCTGCCGGTCCTCTTTGTCCTTCGAGTAGTCTCCGCCGACGACCACGCCGTGGCGCCCATCAGTGAAGGTCACCGAGAAGATTCCGGCGGCCGCGCCATCGTTGCGCATAGGTGTGGTGGCGACGGTCCACGCGTGCCCGCCATCGCTCGAATGGAAGACGCGCGCGGCGCCCGGTCCGCCGGTAGCGAACCACACTTCCTTATTGCCCCAAAGCGCGAGGCAGGTATTGCTGGCGGCGAAGGAGCCCTCGTTGGGCAGTCCCCCGGGTGGATCGCGGCGCTGCCAGGTGACTCCGCCATCGTCGGTGGTGCGGATCTCGGCGCGGCCTTCCAATTGGTCGCCGACGACGATGCCGTGGCGCGCATCCCAGAAGGCGATGGAATCGAAGAATCCCTTGGGGTCGGGATTGGTGAAGAGAAGCGTCCAGTGCTCGCCGGCGTCGGTAGTCTTGTAGATGCGGGAGAGGTCGCCGGAGCCCGCGCTCATGAGGAAGACGGTGCGTGCGTCGATGGCGCGGATGCCGCGGAAATCCAGGCGCTCTGCTCCGGCGACTTGGTTGGCGCGCCAGGTCTCGCCGCCATCGGTGGTGACCAGCCATGTGCCGCCGCTGCCGCTGGCAAACGCGGTGCGCGAATCGACGGCGCTGATGCCGCGCAAAGAGGCGCGCGTGTTGCTGACTTGCGCGGTCCAGCTTTGGGCGAGGAGGGAAGTGGCGAAGACGAGTGCCGCGAGCAACTTCATGTTTTCTCATGGTACGGCAATTGGCGCGCTCCGCAGCTTCCGGCAGGTCAATTGGCTGGTCCGCCCAGGGTGAATCCTAGGGTATCCTGGACGGATATGGCTGACAATAACGCTCCCGTCCGCGAACTCGGGTTCGCCACGAAATCCCTGCATGCCGGACATACGCCCGACGCATCGAGCCACGCTCGCGCGGTGCCGATTTACCAGACGACGTCGTTCACGTTCGACAACTCGGAACATGCCGCGGCGCTCTTCGGCCTACAGCAGTTCGGGAACATTTATTCCCGCATCATGAACCCCACCACCGACGTCTTCGAGCAGCGCGTGGCCGCGCTCGAAGGCGGCATAGCCGCTCTCGCCACCTCGAGCGGACAGGCGGCGCAATTCCTCGCGCTGACCAGCCTGCTGGGGCCCGGCGACGAACTGGTGGCCGCGAGCACGTTGTATGGCGGCACGTACACGCAGTTTGACGTGAGCTTCCGCCGCCTGGGCATCGACGTCAAATTCGTGGAGCCAGACGATCCCGAAAACTTCCGCAAGGCGATCACGCCGAAGACGCGCGCGATCTACGCCGAGACCATCGCCAATCCGCGCATGAACGTCCTGGATATCGAGGCCGTGGCGAAGATCGCGCACGAGGCTGGAGTGCCGCTGGTGATCGATAACACCATGGCATCGCCGTATCTCTGCCGGCCGATCGAGCACGGCGCCGATATCGTGGTGCATTCGGCCACCAAGTTCCTGGGTGGCCACGGCACGTCCATCGGCGGCATCATTGTGGATAGCGGCAAGTTCCAGTGGACCGACAAGTATCCGGCGATCACGCAGCCCAGTCCCGGGTATCACGGCATGAAGTTCGCCGAGGTCTTCGGGCCGCTGGCGTGGATCATCAAGGTGCGCGTGGAGGGCCTGCGCGATTTCGGCCCCTGCATCAGCCCGTTCAATTCGTTCCTTTTCATCCAGGGGATCGAGACTCTGAAATTCCGCATGGAAGCGCACAGCCGCAACGCGCTGGCCGTGGCCGAGTGGCTGGAGAAGCAGCCCGCGATTACGTGGGTGAAGTATCCCGGCCTGAAGTCCAGCCCGTACAAGGCGGCGTCGGACAAGTATCTGCCGAAGGGGCAGGGCTCGATCGTGACATTCGGAATTAAGGGCGGCACGGAGGCGGGAAAGAAGCTGATCGACAACGTGAAGATCTTCTCGCACCTGGCCAACCTTGGCGATGCCAAGAGCCTGATCATCCACCCTTCCTCGACGACGCACCAGCAGTTGAACGACGCCCAGCAAGTGGCGGCGGGCGTGACCAAAGATCTGGTGCGCATCTCCGTGGGCATCGAAGATGTCGAGGACCTGATCTGGGATCTGGAGCAGGCGATCGCGATCTCGCAGGGGTAGCCAACCGGCTCGACTGACGTCCAAAAGGTGTCAAGCGCAAAAGGCTTGACGCCGCCCAATATCTCGGATAGCATCATGCTATGCATTACGAGGTATTATGCGCTCCGGGGAGATAGATGATCGCTGGGAGGCGCAACTCCGGAAAGGCTGCCTCGAAATGGCGGTGCTTGCAATTCTAGCGTCAGGGAGAAGTTATGGGTTGGAAATCATCCGGGCACTGGAGACTCATTCGAATCTGGTGTTGTCGGAAGGAACCGTCTATCCGATTTTGAACCGCCTGCGCGAGGACGCCTTTGTGACCGCGTCATGGGTGGAAGCGGAAAACGGGCATCCCCGGAAATATTATTCGCTTACCCGGGCGGGATATGACCGCGCCTCCCGCATGGCCGAAGTCTGGTCGGAATTCGCGGCCGGCGTTAATTCATTGATCCAACCGTTGTTACCGGAAAGACAGGAGAAGTTGCTGTGAACACGAACGATCCGTTAGAGTGCTACCTTGGCAGGTTCCAGGCCGCATTGCGCGGCATGACCGTGGCGGAACGGCAGGATATTGTGGACGAGATCCGCGCACACGTTCACGAGCGGATGTGCGTCTCCGGCCGTGGCATTCCAGACCTGCTGGAGAGGCTTGGACCTCCCGAAGCGCTGGCCGCCGAGTATATCCATGGCGGCCTGGTTCCCGGTCAACGCGCCACGCCCACCGAATGGGCCTTCGTGCGAACGGCGTTCGCTTGGATGGCCGCTTGCTTTCACTTGGCTGCCACGACCTCGGTTATCGTTTGGGGCTATGGCGCCTCTCTGGTATGCTTCGGCTTATTCCTTTTAAGAATGGCTGTGCCGCAGCTAACGCAGGTGTGGTTGACTTCAGAATGGGAGTTGGGGGTCGGTCCCGATCAACCTCGCGACGTGCAGGTGTTTCTGCTGAACTGGCTCCAACCGGTGCTAATCGCACTTGCAGTGATGCTGATGATGCTGACTACGACGGCGGTCAAGTACCTGTATCCCCGTTTTCGGCAGCACAAGAGCACTGCGATTCATTTCACGCGATTGCCCTGGTTCACCGGAGCGCGTTCAGTGGCGTCAAGCCTGGGAAGGGGAGTAGTAGACGCTCAGCGGCGAGTGTCCTTGCGGATGCGTACACGCTGGCAGAACATCTGAAGCCTGCGTCTCTCCGCGACACCTGACATCGGTTCCCTCTTGCACGCAGCTCAGAAACGAAAGCTGAAATCGCCGGTGATCGTAAACCATCGATACCGGCGAAACTCGGGGTTCGCCAACATCACCCTCGGCGTGGCTCCCACCCAGAAGCGGTGACGGTGATCGAGCGCCAACGCCGCGCCGGCCACGAAATAACCGCCGAACCCGCTCTCTGACGATACGCTGTACGGGCTGTACGGATCGCTCACGGAGTAGTGTTGCAGCAGTCCACCGCCGCCTATCGAAAGCTCGACGCGGCCGGCGAGCGGCGGGGAGACCACGCGCACACCCAGCGGTATCCAGAAGTAGCGATCGTTCGGGTCGTAGCAGCCGAAACGATTGCATGTATCCTCGCTCGGCTGGAGCCCGACCGAGAGTCCGGTCTCGACTTCCAGGAATTTCAACGGTCGATAACCATAAGAGACACCCACTGTCGGGGCTGTCTGCTGGTAAGAAACATGGTTCAGGATTTGCCCTGTCCAACCTCCGCTAATCGTGACCCGGTGACGGTCTACCGTCTGCGCCTGGGCCCAAGATGCCGCGCAGAGCAACACTAAGAGACTTCGCACACCGCTAAGACCCGCCGAAAAGCGATTGGACTACAGCGCGGTATAAAATAGAGTCGATGAGCGACGCTTTACTTGATCCGGACAATCAGAACCAACCCGACGCTGAGCCGCACGAGCACAGCATGCCGCTGCCGCCGCCGTCCTTCCTTTTCCTGGTGCTATCTATGCGCGCCCAGTGCGAGATTCAGCTTGGCCTGATGCAGTTCGGACAGGAAGAGAAGAACGAACCCAATTTGCCGGTAGCGCGCCACACCATAGACCTCATGGCGATGCTGCTGGAGAAGACCAAGGGCAACCTGGGTATGGAAGAGCATCGCACCCTGGAGAATTCGTTGACCGAATTGCGTTTTCGCTACGTGCAGGTGTCCGACGAGGTGGCGAAGGCCGTGGCGCAGAAGGCCTGATGCCTGCGCCCGCCTGCAAAATTACCGTCTTGGGCTCGGGCACCAGCGTTGGCATTCCGACCATCGGGTGCCACTGCGACGTCTGTATGTCCACCGATCCGCGCGATAACCGCCTGCGCCCCAGCGTGCTGGTGAGTTACGGCGGACGCAACGTGTTAATCGACACTACGCCCGATTTCCGCACGCAGGCCCTGCGCGCGCGTATCGAGCATCTGGATGCCGTGGTCTTCACGCACTCGCATGCCGATCATCTGATGGGCCTTGACGACGTTCGGCCTTTCAACTTCCGGCAGAAGTCGCGGATTCCGATTTACGCGGCGCCCGAGACGATGGCCGCGATCCAGCGCTGCTTCCAATACATCTTCGATGGCGGTAAGAAGGAATCGAATATCCCCAAGCTGGAGGCGCGCGTGATCGATGGCGCGCCGTTCGATCTGTTCGGCATGGAGTTTCAGCCGGTGCCGATCCTGCACGGCAGCCAGATGATTTACGGCTTCCGCTTCGGCGGCGCGGCCTACCTGACCGATCACAGCGACATTCCGGAAAGCTCGGTAGCCCTGTTGAACGGGTTGGATGTGCTATTTCTGGACGCGCTGCGCTATAAGCCGCATCCCACGCACTCCACCGTCGAGCGTTCGTCGCGCTGGGTGGAACGGCTGCGGCCGCGGCGCGCCTACTTCACCCACATCTGCCACGACCTGGGGCACGAGCGCGCGGAGAGCATGCTGCCGCCGCACATACGGCTGGCGCACGACGGGTTGGAAATCGCCGTCGCAGGGGTCGAATAGGTGCGGATATATCGCAGTCTGTCCGAGGTCCCGCCCGATTTCGGTCCCAGCGCGGTCTCCATCGGCAACTTCGATGGGGTGCACTTCGGGCACCGGCGGATCCTGTGTCGTGTGAAGGAACTGGCCGATCAGAACGGCTGGAAAGCGTCGGTGCTGACCTTCGATCCACATCCCACGCGCGTGGTGGCTCCCGATCGCACGCCGCCGCTGCTCACATCGCCAGACCGGCGCGCCGCGTTGATGGGCGAAGCCGGTATCGAGCAGGTACTGATCCTGCCGTTCACCAGGGAACTCGCCGCGCTCTCGCCCGAGGAATTCGCGCAGCGCCTGCTGGTGGACGCGTTGGGCGCGCGCGCCGTGCTGGTGGGCGACAACTTTCATTTCGGGCACAAGCAGGCCGGCAATGTGGCGGTGCTTGCCGACTTGGGGCGCAGGCTCGGTTTCGCGACGGAGATTGTCAGCGCGGTGAAATGGCGCGGCCGCGTGGTCAGCAGCAGTGTCGTTCGCCAACTGATTCGCGCGGGCGACATGGGGCTGGCGGCCCGCATGTTGCAGCACGCCTACGGCCTGGAAGGCGAGGTGGTGAGCGGGCGCGGCGTAGGCTCGAAGCAGACGGTGCCCACTTTGAACCTCAAGACCGTGGCGGAAGTGATTCCGGCCAATGGCGTTTATATCACCTGCACGCGCGATTTGGAGAGCGCCCGCGAATGGAACTCCGTCACGAATATCGGGTATCGGCCCACCTTCGGCGCGAGCGATGAGTTGACTATCGAGACGTTCCTGCTGGACGCTCTAACGGGTGAACCTCCGCGGCGCATTCGCGTGGAGTTCCTGCGGCGGCTGCGCGCGGAGCGCAAGTTCGAGACTCCGGACGCCCTGCGCGCGCAGATTCTCAAGGACGTGCGCACGGCGCACACTTGGTGCCGCCGCGTTGCTGCGTGGACCGGCATGTGGACGGATCCGGCATGCATTTCCTGCTAAGCGGGCTCTCGATCGTCTTGATCGATCTGCTGCTCGCCGGGGACAACGCGCTGGTAATCGCGCTGGCGGTGCGTTCGCTGCCGGAGAAGGAAAGGCGCATCGGTATCATCGGTGGCTCGGCCGTGGCGGTGCTGCTGCGCGTGGCGCTCACCGCAGTGGCTGCACGCCTGCTTACCATCGAGTATCTGCAGATCGCCGGCGGACTGCTGATTTTGTGGATCGCGCTCAAGGTGCTGATCGATGCCAGCACGCCGCCCGACCCCGCGGCGGCGCCCCACCGTTTCTGGCAGGCGATCTGGTACATCGTGGTGGCCGATCTTACGATGTCCGCAGACAATGTGCTGGCGGTTGCGGGGGCGTCGAAGGGCAATTTCTGGCTGATCCTATTCGGGCTCGCGTTGAGCATTCCTTTCGTGGTCTTGAGCAGCACGCTGCTCTCCCGCCTGATGGATCGCTATCCATGGCTGATGTATCTGGGCTCGGGAATCCTTGGCAAAGTGGGCGGCGAGATGATCCTCACCGATCCCCTTGTGGTGCGCCTGTGGCATCCCTCGGAATTGCTGCGCTACTCGGTAGAGGCGGTGCTGGTAGTGGCGGTGATCGTGATCGGAAAGCTCATCTGCAAACGCTCGATTACCGGCTGAGGTCGCGCAAGATCTCTAGCGACGGCCTCTCGCCGAGAGCGATAATTCTCCAGGGGCAAACCATCGGCGTCTGACCTTCGAAGCGGCGTGTCAGGCGCGTCACCAAAATACTGGGTCCCGCGGAGATGGTGCTGCGCGGGTACTCGGGTGCGCCGGTTTCACTGATGGAGAGTCTGCCGATTCCGGCCAGCGTCAGGTTCACCGGGAGTGGCGCATTCGAAGGCATAATGGCGGGCGGATGCGCAAGGTGAAACTCCGTGGTCTCGCCATCGATCAGAATTTCTTCCAGCGCGCTGGTGCGCGGAATGAGATAGCGGAACGCCACCGCGCCGTCCCAAATGCGGACTTCGAGATCGATGCGGCGACCGATGGAGCCGTTCTGCATGTACTCCGCGTTGAGTGTGCGGTAGCCTTCGTGATTGACGATGTTGGATGCGGTGAGTCCGACGTTCTCGCCGAGGACGGGTTCCTGATTGCGGATGTCCAGGCCGAGGTACGAGGTGTCGAGCACGGGCTTGCCGCGGTACAGCACCTGATAGCCGAGATGGAAGAGCATGCCTTCCTCGGGGCGGGAGACGAAGAGTCGGAATTCAAGTTGGCCGTTGGGAGATTGCACGCTGCGGAAGTCCTGGGAGTGGGCCGCCGTTACCAGAACAAGAAACAAGAAACTTAGCCACGGATGGACACGGATACACACAGATGAAAACCAGTCTTTCATCCGCGTGTATCCGTGTCCATCCGTGGCCTAATGCTTACGCCCAGCTATAGCCCAACTTGGCGAGCGGCAGTTGGCGCACGCGCTTTCCGGTGGCGGAGAAGATCGCGTTCGTGACCGCGGGTAGAATCGGCGGCAGCGCCGGCTCACCGAGGCCCGTGGGCGGATTGTTGGTCTTGAGGAAGTGGATCTCGATTTCCGGCGGCGTCTGGGCGAGGCGAACCATACCGTGCTGGCTGAAGTTGCCCTGCTGTACGCGACCCTTCTCGATGGTGATCTCCTGCGACATCATCTCACTGAGACCATCGATCACGGCGCCCTGGCAGAGGTTCTCCGCGGCCCCGGGATTGATGATCTGGCTGCCGACATCGCCCACTACCCAGACCTTGTTGATCTTCACTTTGTTGGCGGCGTCCACCTTCACTTCCGCCACGTGGGCGAAATAGCCGCGATGGCTGAAGTGGAAGCCGACGCCCATGGCGGTGCCTTTGGGCAGAGTGCGTTTGCCCCAGCCCGATTTGTCGGCGACCATTTGCACCACGCCCTTCATGCGGTCCGCGTCCATGCCGGGCGCGGGTCCGCCGCCGGGGGCAGCGGTGGGTACGGCGCCTGCGCTCAGCAGTTCCAGGCGGAACTGCACGGGGTCTTTTCCGGCGGCGTGCGCCAACTCATCGATGAAGCTCTGGATCACGAAGGAGAAGGCGTTGCTGCTGGGCGCGCGCAAGGCTCCAGTGCGGATTGCGAGCGGCTGCACCGATGCGTGGAGCGCGTAGTTCGGCACGAAGCGCTGCGGGAATTCGGTAGGTCCCATGGCGCCAGAGGCGACGAAGCGCTCGCCTTCGCCGTAGCTGATGAAGTGATTCTTCCACGCCA
>JBDTPR010000032.1:0-19706 GCA_039932635.1 Candidatus Solibacter sp. | reverse complement strand
CACGGCCATCGCCTGGCGACCCTGCAGGAACGCGGGGAGATACTTGCTCTCGATCGAGCCCTCGCCCGCCAGAATCACGGCGCGCTCCAGCACGTTGCGCAGCTCGCGCACATTGCCGGGCCAGCGATGGCGCTGCAACGCCTCCATCACTTCCGCTGACACTTCGGTAACGCGGCAATCGTGCTTGCGGTTCATGTCGCCGATCAAGGCTTCCACCATCGCCGGAATATCCTCCTTACGCTCGCGCAGAGGAGGCAGGTGGACATGGAAAACATTGAGGCGGTAGAACAGGTCCTCGCGCAGGAATCCGCCGCTGACGGCCTCTTCCGGCACTTTGTTGGTGGCCGCGACCACGCGCACGTCCACTTCGAATTCGTTGCGGCCGCCCAATCGGCGTACTTTGGAGTCTTCCAGAATGCGCAGCAATTTGGCCTGCGTCGGCATCGGCATTTCGCCAATCTCGTCGAGTAGCAGCGTGCCGTTCTGAGCCACTTCGAAGCATCCCGCGCGGCGTTCGCCGGCGCCCGTGAACGAGCCTTTCTCGTGCCCGAAGAGTTCGCTTTCGATCAGCGTCTCCGGCAAGGCCGCGCAATTGATGGCGACAAACGGGCCCTGTCGGCGCGGGCTGAGCCTGTGCAAAGTGCGCGCCACCATTTCCTTGCCCGTGCCGCTCTCGCCGGTGATCAGCACGCAGGCCTTGCTCGGTCCCGCCTGTTGCAGCAGCGCAAAAATCTCCTGCATCCGGGGAGCAGTACCCACCATCTCACCGAGCGACCCTTTGTAGGCGAGGTTGCGCTCCAGCACACGTTTTTCCGTGACCAAGCCGGCCTGCGAACCCGCGCGGCGAATCAAGACTTCCAGCGTCGAGGGCTGAATCGGCTTTTCCAGGAACCAGAAAGCTCCCAACTCGTGCACCACCTTGACGGCGGTTTCGATGTTGCCATAGGCGGTCAGTACGATGGTAGGCGGCATTTCGCCGGCTTCGCGAAGCTGCTGCAGTAGACCGAAGCCGTCCAACCCCGGCATATTGAGATCGGTGAGGATCACGTCGGCGGGAAAGTCCTTGAGCGCTTCCAGGGCTTCGTTGCCATCGGCCGCGGTCCGCGGGTTCATATCCCACAATGACACCTGGGCGGACAGCCCCGAGCGCTGGCTCGGCTCGTCATCCACGATTAGTACTTTCAAGCGTTGGTCCAAAGCTTCAGGTCCCTTTCCCGGAGGCGCGCCCCTCCCTTCATTTTACGCCGTGGCGTCGAAATCCGTCGGGTAGCGATAGTGATAAGCTGGAGTGTAAGTAGACGTTTCGGGACAACGTCGCTCCACGAAATCGTACGCAACCGCACGAGGATGACAGTGGGAACTCTGGTCCGTCAAGCAAGACGCCGAATTCTAGGCAACCAACTCTTTGCTCAGGGGGCGAATGCGGGCAGTGCTGCGTTTGCCGCGTTCATCTTGCTGCTGCTCTTCGGCACACAAATTCTGAGTTGGCCGCTCGCTCTTGCCGTTCCGCTGGCGGCGATTGCGTTGGGTCTTTACCGTGTACGGCGCCAGATGCCGTCGGATTACGCGGTGGCGCAACTGATCGACCAGCGCATGGGACTGGCGGATCATATTTCCACAGCGCTCTTCTTTAACGAAGTGCACCCGGATGCGCGCGTTGCCGCCGATATCCGGCGTGCGCAACTGGAGGCAGCCTCGCGTGTCGCGGAGACCGTGAATGTCCGCAGTGCGGTGCCTTACACCTTGCCGCGGGGTGCATATCTGATGGCGGCGCTGGCCCTTGTCGCCGCCAGCCTCTTCGCGGTGCGTTACGGCCTCTCCCGCGAATTGGATTTGAAGCAGCCTTTGGCGAATTTCCTGCCCGAATCGCTGACCGGCGGTAAGAAAGTCCACACCGCCAGCAACAACACCAAACGCAATCCCAAGCAGACGCCGGAGACGCCCGACGACGGCAGCACCCCTCAGAATCAGGACGACCAGAAGGCCGGCGAGCAGGAGAATCCCGAAGCCCAGACGCCCGGCGAGTCGCCCACGGAATCGGCCGGGAAGATGGACGCTAAGACCATCCCGATGCAAAAATCGGCCGAACAGCCGGATAACGAAATGGCCTCCGACGACGCCGATTCGCAGGGCGAATCCGCCGAAGGCAAAAACGGCGACGAGAGCAAAGACGGGCAGTCGGGCGACGGCAAAAGCGGCCAGAGCGAGAAAAAGGAAGGGGGCAAGCAGGATTCCAAGGACTCCAGCGAAAGCTCCAGCCTGATGAGCAAGATGAAGGACGCCTTCCAGAACCTGCTCTCCAAAGCCAAGCCGCAACAGAATCAGCAGGGCCAGGCGCAGCAGGGGAAGGATCAGAAATCGGCGCAGAGCAAGTCGCAGCAGGGCGCCAAGCAGAACGGCAAGGACGATAAGCAGCAGAACGGCCAGCAGCAGGGCGACGCGCAGGAAGGCGAGGACGGCCAGGAAGCCAAGAACCAGGACAACGCGCAGCAGGGCAAGGGTCAGGGTAAGCGCGATTCGCAGCAGAGCAGCAAGCAACCCGGCAGCGGAATCGGCAGCCAGGATGGCGATAAGGCGATCAAGAATGCCGAGCAACTCGCCGCCATGGGCAAGCTCAGCGAACTGATGGGCAAACGTTCCGCCACCATCAGCGGAGAGGCCACGGTGGAAGTGCAGACCACCAATCAGCAACTGCACACCAAGTACGAGCAGAAGGGCACGCAGCACACACAGGGGGGCGCGGAAATCAGCCGTGACGAAGTCCCGGTGGCGCTACAGCCCTACGTGCAGCAATACTTCGAGCAGGTCCGCAAGCAGGCGGCCCCGGTCGCGACGCCCGCAGTGAAAAAATAGACTCCTCGCCCTCATTCGGTGCCGTGTCACTTCAAGAACGGAGTGACTCCCAACTTATCCGAGCCCTCAGTAATCAGCACAGTCCCGTTGACCGCCACATTGGTCCAAGCCTGCTTCTCTCCGTTCGGCCATCGCACCTCGACGCGATCGACCTTCGCCGCCTTACCCACTCCGAAATACAGCGCGAACGCGCTCTGCGAATAGTAACTGCCGCCGCTCACGACATCGGCGACCTGTTTGCGGCCGTTGGCTTCCACCGTGCATCGCGCGCCGATGGCGCTTTTGTTCGACCGGGTTCCGCCCAGCGTGATCGCAATCGCGTTCTGCCGCGGCCCCACGTTTTTCAGCAGCGTGGGCCGGTCATTCATGTTCACGATGAGGATCTCCGGGCGCCCGTCGCCATCCAGGTCGCCGGTCGCCAGACCCCGCGATGGGCGCGGGGTCGCGAAGCCCGGACCCGCAGCAGAGCTCACATCGGAAAAACGGCCGTTACCCAGATTGCGATAGAGCAGCGGCTTCTGGCGGTAGGTCTCGCCGACCGGCGAGCGGTCGATTTCCGGGTACACATGACCGTTGGCCATGACCAGGTCGGGCCAGCCATCCTCGTCGATATCCAGGAAGGCGATCCCCCAGCCGAGCAGTTGATTCCGCCCCAGCCCGGCAGGCTCTGAGCGGTCTTCGAAGAATTTGCCATCCTCGTTGTTGAATAGCGATGGCCGGTCGCCCGAGAAATTGGTTTTGGCGATATCGAGAAACCCGTTGCCATCGTAATCCGCGACCGCGATGCCCATTCCCGCCTGCAAATGTCCGTCGGCGTTATAGGCAACTCCCGCCGCGCTTCCACGCTCTTCAAACGTGCCGTCGTGTTTATTGCGGTACAGCAGGCTGGGGGTCTGGTCGCACGCGACGTAGATGTCCGGCCAGCCGTCGTTATCCAAATCGGCGACCACCACGCCGAGGCCATAGCGCCCCCCGGGCGCGAGGATGCCGGCTTTCTCGGAGACATCGGTAAACGTGCCATCGCGATTATTGTGATAGAGCGCATTGTGGGCAGTGGGCAGCCCGCTGGGACCGCATGCCACCACCAACCCCTTCCACTCGCAATTCTGGCTGCTGCCTGGCTTCGGCGTATTCTTCAGATCGAGATCGACGTAGTTCGCCACGAAGATATCCAGGTAGCCGTCGCGATCGTAATCTATGAATGCGCAGCCCGACCCCCAGCGCGTGCCGCTCACCGGTAGCCCGCCAGTCTTGGTCACGTCCGCAAACTTGCCGTTGCCCACATTGCGGTACAGGCTGTTGTAGCCGTAGTACGTGACCAGCAGATCCGGGTGCCCGTCGTTATCGAAATCGCCCACGCAGGCGGCCTGCGCCCATCCGGTGCGCGTCAACCCGGCCTGTTGACCGACCTCGGTAAATTGGCCCTTGCCATCGTTGCGGTAGAGTTGCGAGCGGGTGGGCGGAGCGTTGGGATCGAGCGTGGTTCCATTGGCGATGAAAATGTCGTTCGCGCCGTCGCCGTTGTAGTCGAAGATCGCCGCTCCCGTGCCCGTGCTCTCCAGAATGAAGTCCTTCTTGATCTTGCCGCCGAAGGTGTTGGGGACGGTCAGGCCCGCTTGCGTCGCGATGTCGATGAACCGGATGCCCGGTGTGTCTGCCAGTAGCAGCAGCGTTGTAAACGCAAGCGCGCCGGCGCCTGACCTGAGCGTCATTTACCGGACTCCCAGTTGCTGTAACGCCTTCGCCGCCTGTTGGGCAATCGCGGCGTCGCCAGACTTGGCGGCCTCGCGCAGGTGTTCTTTCGCTTCGGCGACGCTCCCCTGAGCGGCCAGCACGGTTCCCAATCGCAAGTGTGCCCGGCTGAAGCCAGGGCGCGCTGCCACCGCTCGACGGTATTCGTTCGCTGCCTCGGGGTATTGCCGCTTGCGCTCAAAAAGGCCTCCCAGCAATTCGTGGGCTTCCGCAAGATTACCATCGATGCCCACCGCCGCTTCGGCGCGAGTCTGCGCCTCGTCGAAGCGATTGGCGCGAGCCAGCGCCAGCGCGTAATCGTAGAGGTGCGGCGCCGAGCCGGGACGCAGCCGGATCGCCTTCTCAAAATCGTACATGGCCTCGGCGATTTCGCCCTTCTCCGAGAGAATCCTGCCGGCCAGATCCCACGCGTCCTCATCGTAGGGGTCGATACGCAGTGCGTCCCGCAGGGCTGCCTCGGCGCGATCCGCTTTCCCGTCCTTCGCCAGTATCTCGGCGAGCTTTCGCGATTTCTCGGGCAAACTCGGATCCAGCGCAATCGCTCGCTCGATCTTATCGATCGCTTCGGGCGTGCGCCCCGAACTGGTGTCCAGCAGCCCATAGCGATACCAGCTTTCAGGGTCGGCAGGGGCCAGCTGAATGGCCCGCTTGAAGATCTCCCCGGCGCGCGTGAAGTCTCCGGCCTCGTGCAACGAACTCCCCAATGTGCGCAGCGCCCGCACCGAAACCGGACTCAAGCGAACCGCCTGTTCGTAGGCGGCAACAGCCTCCGGCTTCTTCCCGAGGTTGCGCCAGGCATCGCCCAGCACCATGTAGAATTCGGCGTCGCGAGGTTTCTGTTTCTCGATTTCTTTTACCAGTTGGGGCAATCCCGCCTCGACATTGTTTCCCAGCCCGACTTGCGCCACGGCAAGGTACAACGCGTTCTCGCCCGTGTCGGGAAGCGGCGAAGGATAGTAGGGCACGACGGCGCCGTGGTACTCCACGGCCGGCGGTTCGGGCGATACGGCCTCAAGGTCTCGCGGAGGGGGACGCCGTTGGATCAGGTGGTCCGTCATGATCATGCGGGGGGTATCCTCTGCGCGGCGCTTAGGCATGTGGCAGGACACACAGTCGGCCGCGTCCGGATGCTTCTTCGAAGAGATGAGGGAGTCGAGCGAAGCGATGGACCCTTGCCGCGTGGCATGGCATTGCCGGCACACCGCCGAATAGTGCCGGGTCGCTGCCTCGCCACGCGGCACCCGATGCGGATCGTGACAGGTTTGGCAAATCAGTTTGCCCGCGCTCTCCGTGAAGCATCTGGCCTGGCGCAAACGATACACCGAACTCACGGCCTCGAATTTGTCCTGATGGCCCGTACCCGGCGCATGATCGAAGGAAAGCGAAAAATTCTCGAGCGGTTCCCCCGGCACGAAGGAAAAGGGCCCGCGGTTGAAGCGCTGCAGGGCGGCGGGGATGCGCCCGCTCGTGGTCTCCAGATGGCATTGCATACACACCTCCATCTGGAGTTTGGGCGTGAGGCGAGCGGGATTCACAATGCTGGCGCGAATGCCTTCCGCTCCGGCGCCGGCAGTCCCGGCGGCCCGCACGTGGTTGCCGCCGGGTCCGTGGCATCGCTGACAATCAATTCCCTCAGGGAGACTGCCGGCGAATACCGGATCGCTGCCCGGCGCATCGTGACCCGCAGGAATCTGGGGCGTACCGTTGTGGCAGAACATGCAGCGATAGGCGACAAAACGCCGCGTCCGCGGACGCTCGGAATCGGAACCGGGCGACATAGCCCAGGAGCCGGTTGGACTCGGATCCTGATACCAGCCCAGTGGAAGTTCGATCAGGGTCCCGGCGGAGGTGCGATGCAGATAAGACCGCGCATGGTTGCCGGAGCCCAGCACATAGTCGATTTTCATCTCTTCTTCGTTAACTCTCGCTCCGCCAAAGCCAATTTGCCACCGCCGTTGATAGAAGTCCCCATCGCGCCGGCCCATTGAATAGTAAGTGCCGGAAAGCACGTGATAAAAATCACTACGCTGCCTGTTATCCTCTACCATGTTGGCCGTTGATGGGCGAACGAACGACCTACCCATGCCGGTAAGGCGATACTCATCGGCAATCTGGCGGTGACACGCGGCGCACACCCGGCCGTCTACGTATTCCGCCGTACCCTCCGGCGCGGCGTGGACCGGCGCCGTGCCCCCGCCGTATCGCCAGAGGATAAGGACGCCCGCCAGCGCCAGAAGCTTCCAAAGTGGCTTAATCCGCCTCACATCCAGGCTCCAAACCCGATCTTGACTATATAACACCTAGCCATATTGAGTAATGGCTAAAATGAAACCGATTGCAGTTTCTCGTTGACCCCGGTCGCGGGGAATGATAACATTCCGCCCAGTCACCTTGCCAACCGTCAAGGGAGGGGAAAGTTATGTATAACTTCGCGGGGCCTCGAATTGCCTTGCTCGCTTTGATTTGTGCGTGCGCAGCGTATGCGCAACGCGATCTTGCCACTCTAGTTGGGGTAATTACCGACCCCTCGGGTGCCGTGGTAGCCAACGCCAAGGTAACTATTACTGAGGTAGAAACCGGGCAGGTCTACTCGCTGTTAACAGGTAGCACCGGAGATTTTGTTCGTCCGGCGCTGAAGCCCTCTACTTACAATGTCACCGTGGAGGCGCCCGGCTTTAGGAAGGCCGAGCAAAAGGATATTCTGCTCAAGGCCGGTGAACGAACCGGTATCACTATCGCCCTGACTATCGGCGACGCGGGCCAAACCGTGGAAGTCACCGGCTCGACACCGTTACTCCAGACCGAGAGCACTCAGGTCGGCGCCGCAATCAACGCCAAGACACTGACCGATGTTCCGCTCGGCGGGCAGCGCAATTTCGCCTATCTGGCGCGGCTTTCCCCGGGCGTGGTGCCCGCGGAGCCGGGCGCTCGCGACTCGGCCAACGGCGGCTTTTCCGCTGGCGGCGTGCGCGGCAACGGGCAGAACAATTTTCTGCTGAACGGTGTGGACAACAACGTCAACACCATCGATTTTTTGAATCAGACGTCGTACTCGGTGGGACCGTCGGTGGAAGCCATCGGCGAGATGAGCGTCCAGACTAACGGCGTCAACGCCGAGTATGGCCGCGCGGCCGGAGCGGTGATCAACGTCAACCTCAAATCCGGCACCAACCAGTTGCACGGCAGCCTTTTTGAGATCCTTCAGAACAAAGATCTGAACGCCAACAGCTGGACCAACAACCAGGCCGGCAAACCGCGTGGCCCGTATATCCAGAATCAATTCGGCGCCACCGCGGGCGGTCCAATCATCAAGAACAAGCTCTTCATCTTCGGCGATTACCAGGGAACCCGCATTGCCTCTTCCGGCGGCATACAGGGCCTCGGCTTCGCCAATAGTAATGCCACCGTCCCTACAGCTGCCATGAAGACTGGTGATTTTTCCAGTATCCTTGGCGCTGCCGCAACCGGTCAGGATGCCAATGGCAACCCGATCTCTTTCGTCAAAGGGACCATCTACGATCCCCTTTCTACCGTCGGCACCCCCGCGGCCCCAATCTCGCGGACCGCGTTCCCGGGCAATAAGATTCCCTCTAACCGTTTCGATCCCGCCTTCAATAAACTGCTGCAACAGTTTCCGGATCCGAACCAAGCGATCATTACCGGCACCCAGCCGACCGGCGACTACTTCTACAACACGCCCGGATCGCAGCAGACCGATCAAGGCGACGCGCGCGTGGACTACCGGCTCAGCGACAAAGACAACATCTTCGGCTCCATGAGCTGGGGGGATACGCACAAGACGAGCGTGGCGCCGTTCCCCGGAGCTCTCGACAACAGCGGTTTCAACGGCACCGGTGAGGTCGATCTCAGCCGCAACGCACAGATCAGCTACACCCGCGTTTGGAAGCCGACAATTGTCAGCGAAACCCGCGCCAGCTTCACTCGCCTGGTAACCTCGCGCGTGGGCGCTAATCCGGACAAGGATTTGTTCAAGGAGTTTGGCATCGGCGGGTACAACCCCACGTTTGCCTACACCGCGAATGGCGGTCTACCAAGCTTCTCCGCAAACGGCTATACCGGCTTCGGCGGCGCCCAATGGGGGCCGACTCTCGAATACAACAACGTTTGGGATTTCGTGCAGAACGTGGCCATTAGCAAGGGGTCGCACGCGATCAAGATGGGCGCGGAATTCCGGCAGGTGAAATTCCCGTTCTTCCAGGTTCCCGCGCCTCACGGGATCGTCAACTACAACTCCAACGAAACCGCCTTTCCGTCAGCCAAAACGTCGTCTCTCGGGCCGACGGTAGCCGCCAGCACCGGCGACGCAATCGCTTCCGCACTGCTCGGACAAATAGATAATTCGTCGATCTCGACCACGAATTTCATTTCGTCGCAGAAGATTGCCTGGGCCGGCTACGTACAAGATGACTGGAAGATCTCGCGCAAACTGACGTTGAACATCGGCCTGCGTTACGAGCTCTGGTCGCCCATCGGCGAGCGGTTCGCGAGACAGGCGAACTTCGACCTGCAGACGATGACCCTCTACATCCCGAAGGGCAAGCAACAGGATTTGCCGCTGCCGCCGAATTTCTCCACTTCGTTCCCCAACGTGAAAGTCTCTCGCGGCGAAGTCTCCAACTACCTCATCCCCTGGGACAAATTGGATTTCGGTCCGCGTATCGGCCTTGCCTATCAGGCGTTCAACAAGACTGTGATCCGCGCCGGCTATGGAATCTACTATGGTGGCGAAGAGAACCAGGGCGGCAATCCGAATCGCGGCGAAGGCGTCCCGTTCAACGAAACTGTCAATATGGTGCGGACCGCGGGACAGGTCTCGTCGTTCATCGGCATTTCGGACGCCAATTGCATCAACTGCCGGTATATGCCGGGCGGGCTCACTGGCGGCTTCCCGGATAGTCCGTTCACTCTGAATGCCAACATCCAGTTCCGCGGAATCCAACCTAATTTCCGCAACCCGATGGTGCACAAATGGAACTTGATGGTGCAGCGCGAACTGCCGTGGAATATGGCGCTCGAAGTGGGCTATGAGGGCAACCATCAGGCCCATCAGGTGATTTTGGGAAATACCGATCTCTACCCCAACCTGGGCACCACCAACTCCGCGATCAGCGCGGATAGCCTGCGCTATATCAACGCGGCATGTGCCACCTGCCAGTCGGTTGGCACCGGCCTGCAAATGACCGTCTCCAACGGTTTCGGCAACTATGCGGCAGGCTCGGCAAAACTCGAAAAGCGCTTCTCGGGCGGCTTGCAGTTCCTGACCGCATACACCTGGAGCCACGCTCTCGCCAACGCGGGCACGCCGCTCAGCGGATCGTCTAACATCGGCTATCCCGATCCCATGAATTGGGGGTCCGGCTACTCCAGCGCTTCCTGGGACATCCGCCACAGCTTCACCACCGCCTTCAATTACGATGTGCCGTTCGGCAAGGGCAGGCGTTGGGGCAGCAACATGAATCGCGCCGCCGATCTTCTGGCCGGCAACTGGCACACCAATGGACTGGTTACGCTGCGTACCGGCGTTGCGTACGGTTTAAACGGCAGCTGCCAGGGCGTCTGGGGCCGTTGCGTTCCCGACGTCGTCTCCGGGTTTGAGGCCAATCAGGCCCCGGCCGGCGGACGTACTCCGAATCAGTGGTTCGACATCAGCGCCTACAAAGTGGCTGCGCCTCTGACCGGCGGCAATCTGGGCCTGCAGGCAATGACCGGCCCACCCACCAAGTCACTCGACTTCTCCGTGTTCAAGGACTTCAGGTTCACCGAACGCTGGAGAATGCAGTTCCGCACCGAAGCCTTCAATCTGTTAAACACGCCGATCTTCAACACCCCCGGCATGAATGTCACAGATAGCAGGTCACTGGGCGGCAACGGCAACTTCGGGAAGATCACGAGCACGCAGACCGGCACGGAGCGCCGCTTGCAGTTCGCGCTACGGCTGTCGTTCTAAGCCAGGAGAAGCGCTGTCAGAGCCGCGCGCGTCAGCAAGCGGCGCCTTTAGTTATTTGGCGCCGTCCCGCTGCGCGCTCTCCAGTTTCGCGTGCAGGTCGCGTTCCGCCTGGGCCGCTTCAGGTTTGCCCAGCCGGTCGTAGACGCGGGAAAGGCGGTAGTGAGTTGCCGGATCGCCGGGCGCCAATTCCGCCGCCCGCTGCAACTCGCGTGCCGCATCTTCGTAGCGCCGCGTACGGTCGAACATGGCGCCCAGTTCGAAGTGCGCTTCGGCATTGCGCTCGTCGATCGCGAGCGCTTTCTCCAGCAGCGTCCGAACGGCTTCCGCTTCCGTCGACTGGCTGTTCAGGGCTTTCGCGTGGAGCACATAACCAACGGCACTCGCAGGGTTGGCGGTCTCGTATTCGATGAACCTCCTGGTAACTTCGGGGAGCCGCGCGGGGATTTGATCCAGGAACTTTCCCAGGAACAAGTAGGGCTGTTCGGTGCCCGGAGCAATCGCGATGGTACGCAAGAAGGCCCCGGCCGCATCGTCGAAGCGACGCAGGCCGTAATAGGCGACGCCTAGTGCGAGTTCGAGTTGCGCGCTGCCCTTCAGGTGTTTCGTGCCCGAGGTCAGGATGGGAACTGCCTCGGCAAATTTCGCCTGGCGAAGCAGCGGCTGCGCGGCTTCGAAGAATAGCGCCTCGGCGCGTTCGCGGGCCTGCGCATTCTGTGGAACGAGTGCCGAATACCGCGCCTGCGCCTCGGCGGATTTCAGACTGCGCCCTGACTCGCCGTAAAAGATGGCGAGAGTGCTCTGTACCAGGGGATCGCGCGGAGCCAGCGTCTCCGCCTTTGCCGCCGCCGCGTCCGCCTTGACTCCAGACTTCAGCTTCCAGTACGTCTGCGCCAGCCCGACCCAGACACGCCCGTTATCGGGAGAGAGCTTCGCCGCAGCTTCCAGGTTGGTTTGCGCGGCACTCAGGTCATTGCGTTGCAGCGCGAGCAGTCCGGCGCGGAAAGACTCCTCGAACGTGGCCGATGCAGCGAGAAAAAAGAGCAGGGCGAGTGTCACGGAATTCCCCTGGGATCGCGACCATTTTACTGTATGATGAGGGGAATTGTGGGGCTCCGAGATCTACACCACGCCAGCCCGCGTGAGGTTGCGCAGGCAATCTCGCTCAGCCGCCGCAACTTCCTTCGCTCAGCGACAGGTGCCACGGCCCTCTTCGGCACTTCACGACTGGCTGGAATGGCGACGCCGCGCGGCAAAAAAGCAGTGGTCGTCACGTTTGGTGGAGGCGCTCGCGACGACGAGACCTTCATGCCCGACGGGCAGGAGAACATCCCTCACCTGTTGAACGAATTGCTACCACAGGCCACGTTTTTCACGCAGGTGATCAATCGCGGAATTCTCGGCCACTACGTGGCGACAGCCAGCATCGTGACCGGTGTCTACGAGACGTTCAACAACTTCGCTTCGGTACCGCCCGGCAATCCTACGGTGTTCGAGTACTTCAGGAAGGACCTCAAACGCCCGGCGACCGATTGTTGGGTAGTCGCGCCTAGCAATGGTTTCGCGCGTATCGGTGAGAGCGCCCACAAGTCGTTCGGCCCCGGGCTGGGCGCCGGGGTGATCCTGCCCAAACGTCTGCTGTCGGCGGCGCTCTCGGCGGGCGCCGATGGCGAGCGCTATCAGCACCTGCTCCGCGACAATTACGAGACGCCGCTATACGCGCCCACGCTCACCGGCCAGCAGATCGAACTGAAGCAGATGGCCGAAGTGCTCAAGCTCTCGGTGGACGATTTCGCCACGCATGCGCGCGGTCTCGCGAGCCCCGACGAGATGTCCGTGTACGTAGCGAGACACCTGATGAGCAAGCTCTCGCCGAGCCTGCTCTGGATCACGCTGCACGATATCGACGTGGCGCACTCCGGCACCTTTTCGCTCTACATCGACGGCATCAAGCGCTGCGACCGCCTGTGCGCCGAACTCTGGCAGGCAATCCAGAAAGATCCCGAATACGCGAACCGCACCACCATGTTCGTGCTGCCGGATTTCGGCCGCGATTCCGATATCGATCCCGGCGGCAACGGGTTCCAGCATCACCGCACCGGCGACCAGTCGTCGCGCACCACGTGGATGATGGTCCTCGGCCCGGGCGTCCGCCAGAATGTGGTGGTTGACCGGCCGGTCGATTCCACCGATCTGATTCCCACACTCGGAGCGCTGCTCGGATTCGAGGCGCGCTATTCGCAGGGCAAGCCGCTGGCGGAGGTGGCATAGTCATGCTTCCGAATCAGCTTGTGGCGGAGAGCTTTCGCGGGTATCCAACCGAGGCCAGGCGCCTCGCCGAAGGCCACATCGCGTTGATGCGAACCCTGCCATTGGGCTTCATCCCTCTGTTGCTGAAGGAAGTGATCGCCTACGACTGGAAGTTCCCGGCCGAACGCAAAGATGTCGAGCGGCAATTCGTATATTTGGAGGGCCTCTCGCGCGAGCAGGCGGCGAACGCCATGGCGGCCTTCAACGGACTCCGCCTGACGGACGCGCTAGCCAAAACGGATTGGGTCAACGCGCCGGCCGTCTTCACCGAGCAACTGACGGCGCACTTATGGACGACGCACCAGATCGACACGTTCCGCGCGGCGGCTGTCGAGTACGTTGCGAAATCCAGCGCGGCGTTACCGGAGGGCCCGCTGCCCGCGCACCGTCTGGCCATCGCGGTGATCGGGCATGGCGCCCGCAATGATGAGTACCGCCTGTTCCGCAAGCTCCGGCCGCAGGGCGTGTATTTTACACAAGTGAAGCATGCCGGCGGCCTCGACACCTTGGCCGCCGCTGTGGCGAAACGTGCCGCGGCGCACCCGATGCCCTACGGCCACTGGTACATCGATGGCGGTGCGCCCAGCGTGACGCTGCCCAACAGCGTGGCGCGTGTCTCTTATGCGGCGCTTTCTCCGGTGCGCGCCCGGTTGCAGAGCCTCATGCAGAAGTCCTACGAAGCCAGCGTGTTCGACCCGGAAGCGTTTCGCACCCGGTTGGCGCAGACGAGGCTTGAAGACCTTGGCGTGAACGCTCGCGGCGACGCGGTGCTCAACCGGTTTCAGGTCAGCCTGCTGACCGAAGGCTCGGGCACGCAAGTCTTCGCGACGACCTTCGTGCAATGGGCCGCCCGCGAGACCTTGCGGCGCGCCCAGCCGCTGACGGTGCTGGTACGCTTTGCGCCGCGGCAGCGGGAGAACCCGATGAACGAGCTTCTCAACGAAGCGCAGCGCCAGCCTGAACTCGATCCGCAGGGCTCTCTGGTGGACGCCGACATGGGCGCCTATTACACCTGGCTCAATCAACAGCGACTGTCCGGCGCGGGCCAGGCGACCTTCCTCGCGTGGTTTGAAGACCATGAAGAGGCGCTGGCGATTGGGCCGGCGTTCGGACGGAATCAGCGTTTGGATGCGCCCATCGAACTCCGCGATCTTGCCGCGCAAGTAGCGTGACGGAACGGTTGCTACTAGTTGGGACCGCGTGCTGCGATCACTCTCGGGATGCCCGCCAAATCGGGCACTACGCGTACTTCGCTCCACGACTCAACCAGGGCCTGCACGTGATTCAGGCTCGTGAAGCCTAACTCCATCACCAGCCAGCCGCCGGGGCGGAGCACACGTGGCGCGTCCGCCGCGATGCGGTCGTAGAGTTCGAAGCCGGTGGGCCCGGCAAACAGCGCCACGTGCGGTTCGAAATCGCGGACCTCACGCTGCAGTCCTTCGCGATGCGACAAGGGGACGTAGGGTGGATTCGACACGATCAATTCCATCGACGCGGCGGCGATCCCTTCCATCAGATCGCAGCGCACAAAATTCACGCGCGAATCAAGCGCCGCGGCATTCCGGGAGGCCACGCGCAGCGCGATTGCGGAGATATCGGTGGCCCACGTCTCCGCGCCCGTTTCCAATTGCAGCGTGACGGCCAGCGCGCCGCTCCCGGTGCCGATATCGAGCACGCGCCGCGCGCCGCGCGCCACCTCAAGAGCGACCTCGACGACGTGTTCGGTCTCAGGCCGCGGGATCAGCACGCCGGGCCCGACGCGGAAATCGCGGCTGTAGAATTCCTGATGCCCAATGACGTATTGAGTGGGGGTTCCGTTCAGCCGCTCATGCAGGTAGCGGCCGTAATGCAACCACTCCATCTCAGTCAGTTCCTGCTCCGGGTGGGCGTAGAAGTAGGCGCGCTCTACGTGCATGGCATGTGCGAGCAGCACTTCCGCGGTCATACGGGCCACCGGAATCGTGGCCTGCTCAAGCATTCGGGTTCCCTGCTGTAACGCAGTGCGCACCGTCATACGGCGATCAGTTGACTGGACCCTGCTCCGCCTGCTGCTTCATTTTTTCGGCCTGATAGAACGCGATCAACGCATCGAAGATGGCATCCATCTTGCCTTCCATCACGAAATCGAGCTGATGCAGCGTAAGCCCGATGCGATGGTCGCTGACACGATTCTGCGGGAAGTTGTAGGTGCGGATCTTCTCGCTGCGGTCGCCCGTGCCCACCATGCTTTTCCGCTCCGCTCCGAGCACCGCCTGCTGCTTCTCCAACTCAAGTTCGTAGAGCCGCGAACGCAGCACGCGCTCAGCCTTGGCGCGATTCTTGATCTGCGACTTTTCGTCCTGGCACGACACCACCAGCCCCGTCGGCAAGTGCGTAAGGCGCACCGCGGAATACGTGGTGTTGACGCTCTGTCCGCCCGGACCCGAGGAACAGAACGTGTCGGTGCGTACGTCCTTGGCCTCGATCTTGACTTCGACTTCGTCGGCTTCGGGCAGGATCGCTACGGTGATAGCCGACGTGTGCACGCGGCCCTGCTGCTCCGTGACCGGCACGCGCTGTACGCGATGCACGCCACTTTCGTATTTCAACTTCGCATAAACCTTGCTGCCGCTGACCAGTGCGATGACTTCCTTCAGTCCGCCCACGGCGGAATCGCTGGCCGACGTGACTTCCATCTTCCAACCCTGCGTCTCGGCGTAGCGCGAGTACATCCGGAAGACTTCAGCAGCGAACAGCGTGGCCTCATCGCCGCCCGTACCGGCGCGGATTTCGAGCACCACGTTCTTATCGTCGTTGGGGTCTTTGGGCAGCAGAAGAACCTTCAGCGCTTCCTCGATCTGAGTCTTCTGCGGCTCCAGTTCCAGGATCTCCAGCTCGGCCATTGCCTTCAGGTCGGGATCGGCCTCCTGAAGCATCGGGCGCGCCTGGGCCAAGCCGTCCTCAACCTTCTTCCACTCGCGGTACTTGGCCACGATGTCGGAAAGTTCGCTCTGCGCCTTGGTGACCTTACGGTACTGATCCGAGTCGCTGATGATGGCCGGGTCGGCCATTTGTTGAGTGAGCTCGTCAAAGCGTTTTTCGAGCTGATCGAGCTTCGAAGCAAGATGCATGGGGAGTTTAGGCGATGACCATCTGGCCGCCCTGCTGCGCTTCGAGCGCCATGGCGCCCTCCAGAGCACGGATGGCCACCGCGGTCTGGTCGTCGGCCGGCGGTTTTGTGGTGATGCGCTGCAGCCAGAGGCCGGGCGCGGTCATAGTGGAAAGCACGGAGCCGCGCCGTTTGGCGGCGAAGCGAATGAGTTCGTAGCTCACGCCCGTAATCAGTGGCAGCAGCGCGATGCGGCAGAGCAGTTTGGCCACGAAGCCGTCGAAGGGAATGAACGTGTAGAAGATGATCGAAACGATGATCACCACGAAGAGGAAGCTGGTGCCGCAACGCGGATGGAACGTGGTGAACTTCTGCGCGTTCTCCACATTCACCGGCTGGCCCGATTCGAAATTGAAGACTACCTTGTGCTCCGCGCCGTGAAACTGAAAGACGCGCCGGATGTCCTTCATCATCGAGAGGCCGAACATGAACAGGACGAAGACGGCCATGCGAATCAGCCCGTCTGTGAGGTTAAACGGGATGCGGCCTTCCAAAACGGGATAGATACCCTTCAGCCAGGTCGCCAGGTACAGCGGAATGAATTTGTACATGAAGATGAAGACCAGCAGCGAGAAAATCAGGTTGGCCGCCAGCACCCAACTGGGGACTTCCTTGGTTTCCTTGCCCTTCTTCTTCTCTTCCTTCTGGACATCTTCCAGCGAGACGTCGGCCGAGAACTTAAGCGCCTTCATTCCCAGCGACATGGCCTGAAACAGGGTGCCGATGCCGCGGAAGATTGGGTACTTGAAAATCTTGTGCTTGTCCGCCATGCGGGGCAAGGGCATCTGCTCGGTGACGATTTCGCCGTTGGATTTGCGCACCGCCACGCAGTAGCTGTGGGGAGCCCGCATCATGACGCCTTCCATCACGGCCTGTCCACCGACGAGGGTAGTTTCCTCGCCGCTTTCCAGGATCGGCATCAGTTGGGTATGGGTAAAAAGACGAAAATACGTGCGTAGAGACACAGGCCCTCTCAGGTGTACAACGAAACCATTATACCGTCAGTTCTTTAGACGTTTCGAGTTGCCTTTAGGATGCACTGGGCTGGGACTGCCCTCGCCTATAGACCCAGAGGCCGGCGCCATTGATAAGCAACACGCCGCCGCCCACCTTCGCCGCGAACAGCCCGGGCTGCGCAACATCCAGAATCGGGACCACTTGGAGGACCGCCGCGAGCAGCGTCACCCCCGCCGCCGAAAGCGCGCCGAGTTTCAGCCAGAGCGCGGCCGGGGCGCCATCCAACTTCCCCCACAGCACCACGGCGAACATCGTGAGGTAGTACATTCCCGAGCAGGCCATCCCCGCGCCTACCAGCAACTGCGTCGCCTCCTGCTCGCCGACGTTGACCAGGCTGAGCGCGCCGAAGGCGATGCAGGCCGCCACCACCAGCATCAGGCTGCGCACCGGAGTCTTGAAGCGCGGGTGCAACTCGCTGAACCAGCCGGGCAGCAGGCCGTCCCAGCCGGCCACCATGGGCAATCGCGAGACCTGCGCCACGCAGGCCACAGCCTGCGTAAAATAGGCGAAGAGCAGCGCGAGGATCGCCGCGCCGCTCAACACGGCGGCAGTGCGCGAGGCGTGTAGCGAGGCGCCGAGAATCTGCGCCATCGGCGCGATCAGATCGATCTTGTCCATGGGCGTGTACGCCAGCATGGCGCAGGTGCCCAGGATGTAGAGCAGCGCGATCCCCGGCCCCGCGATCCACACCGAGCGGGCGATGTTGCGCTCCGGCGTGTGGCACTCGCCGGCAAAGATCGCCACCTGCTCGAAGCCGCTGAGCGCGTTAAAGGCGATCTTGCTGAAGAGGTTGATGGTGAGCAGCGTGACCGCCGGGAAGGCCAGCGAAATTGCGGGCTGCGCGAATGGCTCGCCGCTCAGCAGGCGCTTGGCGAGCAGCCCGATCACCAGCAGGTAGAGCGCGATCACCAGCGCGCCTCCGGTGGACGTGATCCAGCGCGCCAGATGCAGTCCGCGCACGTTGACCCACAATACGATCGCGAAAAACGCCACGTTGAACGCCAGGATCAGCGGCTTGTGGCTGGTCATCCACGACGCCTCCGGACCCAGCACGTACGAGATGCTGTTGGCCACGAGCGACCCGCTGGTGGCGTACATGAGGATCAGGAAGAACGAATAATTCCACGCCGCTTGAAAGCCCGCGAACGGCGAGAGGCCGATCTTCGCCCACTGGTAGATGCCGCCTTCGAGCGGCAGCTTGCGGCTCAAATAAATCACCGTGCCGGCCAGCGGGAAGTAGAAGAACGCGATCGCCGCCAACCAGAGCATGACATGCGACCCGCCCAATTTCGCCGCATACCCGATCCACGGGAGGCCCACGATCAGCAGCACCTGCAGCAGCACCAGGTCCGGCAAACGCAACTCGCGCTTCAGGCCGGCACTCTGCTGCTCCGTGCGCTCGATGTCCGTTCGCTTGGTCGATGGCATTATTTGGGAATCGTGATGTCGATCCGCGTGACCTTGCCGAGACTGGCGAGCGGCGCTTCGAAGTCCTTCTCCTTGCCGAGCACCAGAATGGCGAACTGATCGCTCTTCATATAGAGCTTGGCGACGCGCTCCACGTCCGCCTTCGTCACCTTACGAATGCCCTCCTGATAACGCTGCAAAAAGTCGCGCGGATAGCCGTGATACTCGTACGTCATCAGGCGCGTGACGATCTTGCCGGTGTTATCGAAATCGAAGGCCATGCCCTTGAGGATGGAATCCTTGGCGCGCGTCAATTCGTCGTCGGTGATGGGCCCCTGCACCAGGCGCTCGATCTCGTGCTTAATGGCGCCGATGATCTTCACCGTGGTCTCGCTCTTGGTGCCGCCGAAGGCTTCGAAGATACCTGGGAACTCAAACTCGCCGTTCCAGTTCGACCAGACCGAGTAGGCCAGCGCCTGCTCGCTGCGCACCTGCGAAAACAGCCGCGATCCGAAGCCGTCGCCCAACACGCCGTTCATCACGGTGACCGGGAAAAGATCGGTGTCGTCCATGCGGCCGGCGAGCCGCCCCAGCACCACCGTACTTTGATTTACATCGTCTTTGTCGATCAGGTACACTCCCGCGCGAGTTTTGGCCGCGGGATCCACGGTGGGCACGGCGGGACGCTGCCAAGGGGTGTCGCTTTTCCAGCCCGCAAACGCCTGCTCGATTTTGGCGCGCATGGCGGGCGCACTGAAATCGCCCCACGCGCCCAAGACCACCGCCTCGGGACGGAAATACTGTTTGTGGTACGCGACCAGATCGTCGCGCGTAATCGCGTTGAGGGTCGCGTGCTCAACCTGGCGTCCGTACGGAGTGTCGGGGCCATAAATCACGCGCCAGAATTCCCGGAACGCGATGCTCTGCGGATCGTCGTTGCGGCGGGCAATGGAATCGCGCTGCTCGATCTTGGCGAGGTCGATTTTCTCCTGCGGGAAGGCCGGGTGCTGTAGCAGATCGGCGAGGATCGGCAGCGTTTTATCCAGGTCTTCCTTCAGGCAGGAGATGCCCGCTGTGGTCTGGTCGTCGCCCGAATTGATTTCCACGGAAGCGGCCAGTCGGTCCAACTCGCGATCCAACTGGTCGCCGTTGCGCGTCGTGCTGCCGCCGGTGCGCATCACCGTTCCGGCGAGCGACGACAGGCCCACTTTGCCGGCCGGAGTCCAGCGACTGCCGGCGCGGATCATCGCCTGC
>JBDTPR010000031.1:0-19970 GCA_039932635.1 Candidatus Solibacter sp. | reverse complement strand
CGGGCGTCCTGAACTGTCCGGCGGGGGGCTGCCTGGGTGGCTGGATCCATCCCCAGGGCTTCCTCTGGAATCGCGACAACAACAACTTCCGGCCGCGTATCGGCTTGGCCTGGAGCGTCAACGAGAAGACCGTGGTCCGCGCCGGGTTTGCCATGATGACCTTGGATTGGAACCTCGGTTGGACCAACCAGAGCGAGATCGGCGGCGGCAGCTTCTATAATCAGTCCGTCTCCAATCCGGCCAACGTCTACACGCCGCTCTTCAGCATCAACTCGGGTGTGCCGGCGTTCCAGTCGGCTCCGGTTTTACCGGACGGATCGATCGCCACCACCGCCTCGGCTCCGTCCGCCCGCCCGACCATCACCGTGGTCCCTTCCGACTTCCACAACCCTTACACGCTGAACTGGAACGTCAGCATTCAGCGCGCCGTCAAGAAGAACTACATGGTTGAGCTGTCGTACGTCGGCATGCACAACATCGGCTTCAGCGGCAACTACAACTGGAACTCCCGCCCGTGGGGAACCGGACTCGATGCCAATGGTAAGGTCATCGATCTCACCCTGCCCGAAAATTTTGCCTACCGCAGCACCTGGGTCAACAACTCGAACGCGGTCACCGGAACCCAGGCCTACAAGGTGTATCCCAACCTTGGCGGCGTCAACTACCAGTGCAACTGCGTGCGCATGATCTACCACTCCGGCACCATCAAGGTGGAAAAGCGCTACTCGTCAGGTTTAAGCTTCCTGACCTTCGCCACCTGGCAGAAGGGTATCCAGAATGCCCCGGGTAACCTCTATCAGGACGATAACCTGATGCGCTCAGTCACCGGTCTCACGCAGAAGTACCGCTACGTCAGTTCCATGACCTACGAACTGCCGTTCGGCAAGGGCAAGAAGTTCATGAACCACAACCGCCTGCTGGACGCCGTCCTCGGCGGCTGGAGCTACTCGTGGAACTTCAACGTCTGGGCCCCCACACCGGTCAGTCTCGGCTACTCGGGCGGCACCTATCTCGACCCCGTCACCAAGAACGTCGGAGCCCGCCAGACCTATCCGAACTACGAGCCGGATCCCGGCAGCCAGCTCTATCTACTCCAGATCCCGCAACTGCGCGACAACTGGCAGGACATCGGTAACAACCGCTTCAACCAGGCCACCCAGAACCCGCTGGTCACCAACTGCGGCACTGCTCCCATCATGATTCCTTATACGAATCCTGCCGGGCAGTCCACCTCATACACCTACGGCAACAACTGCGTAGCGGTAGCGCCTTCGTTCACGCGCGGCAACATGCCGAACAACTTCTTCCGCATGCAGCGCATCATCGGAGCCAACGCGTCCATCTACAAAGAGTTCACCATCAAGGAACGCTTGAAGGCCGTAGTCCGCATGGATTACTACAATCCGTTCAAGTGGTTCAACTGGGGCAACGCCCAGACCACCATGACCCAGACCAACCCGGCGATCTTCATGACGCCCGGCGCCAACGATTTCGGCGATTCCACCGAAGGCGGACCGTCGCAGATCCACCTCTCGTTCCGCATCAAGTTCTAAACGAGAGACCCACTGTAACGCAAATCGGGGCAGGCGCCAGAGATCTGGAGTCTGCCCCTTTCGTATTTCCAGCCCCTTGGCGAAGGGCTCGACTGCGATAGCTTGCCTTCAACGCAGAGGCGCAGAGGACGCGGAGAAAGACGCAGAGAACACAGCGGTGAACGTCTCAGAGTTCTTGGTTTTCTCCGCGCTTTCTCTCCGTTCTCTGCGCCTCTGCGTTAAATGGAGCCCTCGAATGCTCCACGTAATCAGCTGAGTCTGTGCCCCTTTCAAGTCGATTGTTCCGCGTGTTTCCCATCCTCACTGTTGCCATCGGCGGAATCCAGCACCGTCCGAACCCTCGCCGCCAGCATGTCCTGCGTGAATGGTTTTTCCAGAAAACTAAAGCCCTTCGCCAGCACTCCGTGGTGCACAACCACATCCTTCTTGTGCCCCGACGTGAACAGCACTTTCATCTCCGGGCGCTGCGGACTCAGATGGAACGCGAGCTCTCTGCCGCTCATCCCGGGCATCACCACGGCGGTTACCAAAATATGGATTGGACCGCCGTGCTCACGCGCAATCTGCAGCGCCTCCGGACCGCTTGCCGCTTCCAGCACGCGATAGCCCTGCATCTGAAGAAAACGCCCCGCCATGGAGCGCAGCGTCGCTTCGTATTCCACCAGCAGCACGGTCTCCGTGGCTGTGCCCGGTTCGCCGTTCATCTCCGCCGGGGCGGGCGCTTGAATCCGGGGAATCCGTTCTTCCATACGCCGGCGCGCGGTGATGTCGCGAATGTTGAACTGCACTACCTTGCGCTCGCCTTCCAGATACCACGAGGCCACGATCTCGGTCTCGATGCGATCCCCGGCAGCGCTGGCCAGCGTCACCGTCCGCTGCACGGCTTCGTTCTCGTAGGCTTCGGCGAGCACGCTTTCGTCCATCTCCGTGTCGCGGAACAGTTCGGTCTTCCAGTACTTCTTTCCAACCAGTTCGGCGCGGCTATAGCCGAATAATCTGGTGACGAACGGATTGGTGTCCACAATCTCGCCGCCCGTGGCTTCCACAATCACGATCCCGTCTTTCGCGGCTTCAAACAATCGCCGGTATCGGGCTTCGGCCGATCGCCTCCGCTCGGTCACATCCATCAGCGAGAGCACCACGCCTTCTATCCGGTTATCGAACGTCCGGTACGGCCGAACCCACATCGAGTAGGCGTGGCCCTCCGCATCCTGTACCTCTCGCTCCCGCGACGCCAGCGTATCGATCACCTCCTGGCATAGCGGCACCAGGTCTGGCACGTTGATTTTCAGGTGGAAGTCGCTGATCGGCCGCCCCAGGTCCGCCGGAATCAAATTGAGAATCCGCTTGGCCTGCGGAGTGAAACGGCGAATCCGCAAATCGCCGCCCAACATCAGAATCGGAATGTTTGCGCTGTTTAACAGATTGAGCAGATCGTTGTTGGTCTGCTGCAACTCGACGTTGCGGCTCTGCATTTCCTCGTTGACCGTGGTGAGTTCCTCGTTGGTCGATTGCAGTTCCTCCTTGGCGGTCAGCAGTTCCTCGTTGGTGCTCTGCAATTCCTCGTTGCTGGATTGCACTTCCTCATGTGCCGATTGCAATTCTTCGGTGGCCGCCTCCTGTTCCTCAGTCACCGATTGCAGGTACTGCCGCGTGCTGGCCAGTTCCCGCTCCAATTCCACGATCCGGTCGTTCTCCTCGCCCATCGCGAGGGCAGGGCGCTCCGGCCTGGGCTGCTGCTCGGCGACGGCCGTCTCTTCAAAAACCGTCAGGAACTGCGCCTCATCGATCCCGTGCACTCGTGTCACCGCGATTTGGAAGGTGCGCACATGATTGTCATGGGCCAGCGTGATCGGCTCGCTTTTCACCGGCCCTATTGTGGACTCCGCCTTTTCCACCAGTCGACGGATTTCCGGCCCAAGGCCGGCGCGCGCCAGTTTGACCACATCCAGACTGGCGTCGCCCGAAGCGGGTTCGAGAAATGCCGTGGTGTCGCCGCGAAACTGCAGGATCTTGAGCGCCCGGTTCACCACCACGGAGGGCGGCGAATAGCGGGCCAGGATCATGCGGTCTACCTTGCCCTGGGATTCATTCACGCTGGCGGGCGGAGGCGGGTGTGGCGCTTCGTGCCGCGCCGCCTCTTCGTAGTGGCCGAAATCCGTTACCGTCAGAGGCGCAGCCTTCCGGGTGTAAATGCGATGCAGCTTGTCGAAAGGTTCGAAAAAGCGCTCTCCCGTGTTGCCCGTATGTTCCGAAGCGCCGAGCACAAGGTAGCCGTCCGCCCGTAGCGCGTAGTGGAACAGCCGCATCACCCGGCTTTGTAGCACCGGCCCGAGATAGATCAGCAGGTTGCGGCACGTGACGAGGTCCAGCTTGGAGAACGGTGGATCTTTGGTGACGTTCTGACGGGCAAAGACGCAGACATCGCGCACCAGGCGCACGATTCGATAGCCTTCGTCGGAATGCGTGAAATATCGCCGCAGGCGATCCGGTGAGACGTCGGCGGCTATGCTCTCCGGGTACGCGCCCTGGCGTGCCTTTTGCAACGCGGCCTCACTCAGGTCGGTCCCGAAAATCTGCATCGGGACCTCGATCCGGCATTCACGCAGGTATTCGAGCAAGGTGATGGCGATCGAATAGACTTCTTCGCCTGTGGAGCAGCCCGGTACCCAGACACGGAACACATCTTCCGGCGACCGCGCCTTAAGCATGTTGGGCAGCAGGCGCGTGCGGATTGCCGTGAAGGTCTCCGGCTCGCGGAAGAAGCCGGTGACGTTGATCAGCAGGTCCTGAAACAGCAGGTCCAGCTCGGCGCGGTGCTCCCGAAGGTAACGAACATATTCCTTCGGGCTCTCCAGCGTCAACAGCGCCATACGGCGGAGGGTCCGGCGGCGGATCGTTCCGGGCTTGTAGTAGCTGAAATCCACGCCCGTCGCGACGCGTAGCAACGTGTAGATCTCGTTGAATTCGGCATCGAAATCGCCGCTCGCCTCGACCGGGCGCGGACGGCTTAGATAAGGGTGCCGGCACAGCCTGTCGAGTTCCATTGCGATGCCGTCGGGGGGCAGCACGAAATCCACGCAGCCGGCCGAGATCGCGCTGCGCGGCATCCCGTCGTATTTGGCGGATTCCGGCGCCTGTGCGAACGTGATGCCGCCTCCCGCCTTAATTGCCTTGAGGCCCTCAGTGCCGTCCGACGCCGTCCCCGACAACACCACGCCGATAGCCTTGCCCCCCTGTTCCTCCGCCAGCGACCGGAAGAAGCGATCGATCGGCATGTGCGGCACGTTGCTCTGCCGGGGTTCCACTCGCAGCGCTCCGTTGGAAATCCAGACGTTCGTGTTGGGCGGAATGATATACACGCGGTTCGGTTCCACCGCCACCCCATCGGTGATTTGCACGACCGGCATAGTGGTGGTGCGCGCCAATAATTCCGTCAGGACACTGGAGTGCTTGGGATCCAGATGCTGCACAAAGACGATTGCCATGCCTGAATCGTTCGGGAGCTTGTGGAGCAGCTCCGTGAATGCTTCCAAACCGCCGGCCGACGCGCCGAAACCTGCGATTGCACAGGCGGGTGTCGAGTCCGGATTTGACTCGGTGGAATGGGGAGGGGAAGGCGGATCGGCGGGCTTTTGAGGCGGCGGTTTTCGGGACATAGGCGAGCGGAGAAATCGGACCAATTCTCCTGCTTGATTCTATGCCAATTTCGCCCTGGCGGCGCAGATTCCGGATTCCCCCCACACGGGCACTATTATCGTGATGGTGCGTTTGAAACCACCCCGGTACCGCCGGGTGCTGTTGAATGCCAAATCGGGTTGATCCCCTCCGCCCCCGGTGGAATAATGGGCTTAACTTAAGTACCGCTCAGCATCAGGCCACAAGGCCTCTTGTGTACTTGGAGAGGATTCGAATGGCGGTCGGTACTATCCTGGTGGTGGATCACCACCGCGAAATCGTCACTTTTGCCACGGCGGCACTCTCGCACGCCGACTATCATGTGGTGTCCGCGCGTAACGGGCACGACGGCATGCATATCATCGAGGCACACGGAGGTGTCGATCTCGCAATTTCCGAGGCTCTGATGCCTGGCGGCCTGTCGGGAGTTGAGTTCGTCCAGCAGATCAGGGAGCGATTTCCCGCCACGGCGGTCCTGCTGATGACCGGCTTCACGGAAGAGGCGATCGGTCCCGATATCCCACTGTTAAAGAAGCCGTTCGCTGCCTCCACCCTGGTTGGCCGCGTGCAGCGCGTCCTTACCGACAGCCGCCGCAGCAACGACGACCTGCGCCACAGCTGCCGGAAACTGCGCACCCAATTCGAAACCAACCTCGATCTGCGGCCCGAGGTCGAAGCCGCCATCGAGTCCTCGCGGCTCGCCCGGGGCCGGTCGCAACGGATCCGCGCCGAGTGGCTGCGTAGCCGGCTGCGTGAAGCCGATCACGCCATTCCCAGCGTGCTGGTAGTAGAGAACGATGCACTTGCCCGTTCCGCGATCTGCCATTACTTCGAGAGTGTCGGCCTCACCGTGCTCCGGGCCTCCAACGCCGAGGTGGCGCTGGAATTGGTGCGCCTGCGCCACGGCCGCGTGGACACGCTGATCACCGACATCAATATGTCCGGCATGAACGGCCTCGAACTCGCCTATATCATGTCGGCGCAATTCCCGGACACCACCGTAGTCTTCGCCACGGCACAGAACATCGACGTTTCGCAGCAGGTTGTTCGCAAGCCCTTCGAGCCCGAAGAACTCCTCGCCGCCATCGCCGAAAAACTGCTTCAGCGCATGCAGGACCGCCGCGCCTAAGCGCTTTCGCTACAATAGTCGGCGGAAGGCAATCTGGACTGGTGTTCGGGGCGGTCTTCAAAACCGTTCGGCGGCCCTCAAATCCGTTGGTGTGTTCGATTCGCACTGCCTTCCGCCATCCTTAGTGTGATCCTTGGCACTCCTACACCCTCCCGGCGTGTCGCCTTTTGCCCCATACGTCCTATACTGGTCTTGAAGCGACGGTAGTTACCCTCTCCTGCTCGGAACGCGCCGGCCTCTGCTCGCTGCGCTTTCCACTTTTCCTGGTCTCATGTGCCGTCCAGTCGGAGATACCCGATGGATCAAGCCAAGGACTATATGCAACCTTCAGTAAATCCGATCCCTCCCCTACGGGAGTTTGAAGACGCTCTGACCTATTTGCCGCGCAAGGCCCTCAACAGCTACTCGCGCGGAGACGTGATATTCGACGAGCATCGTCCGCCCGAGGGCCTTCACCTTGTCCTTCACGGCAGGGTCAAGGTCAGCGTTCTCCTCGACGACGGCGTGGAAGCCCTGATCGATATCTTTCGCACCGACGACTTCCTGGGCGAAAGCTCCCTCCTGGGCGGCTCGCAGGGACGGCAGCGCGCCGTGGCTTTGGACAACGTTTCCCTGATGTCGTGGACCGCGCAGGAAATTGAGGAGCAGTCGCAACGTCAGCCCAAACTCGGCCTGGCGTTTATTCAACTGTTCGTGCAGCGCAGCCTCGAATACCAGGCGCGTTTGCAGAGTTTCGCTCTGGATAAGACCCCGGAGCGATTTGTGCGCTGTCTCTTGCATTTCGCCGAGCGTATGGGAACCCGTGGTGAGGATGGCTATTCCAGCATTCCGCCGCTGACCCATCAGGTGCTCGCCGGATATGTGGGCACCACCCGTGAAATCATCACCTTACAGATGAATCATTTCCGCCAGAAGGGCATGCTGCGCTACTCGCGGAAGGGCATCCAGGTATATGAGGAAGCCTTGCGTGAGTACCTGCGCAGCAAGAGTTCGGCCGGCGACATGCCGCGAGAAGTTCCCAAACCGGTGGACCTGCGGCACTAGTCCAGAGTCTTCTCTGCTAATTGTTTACAAGAGACGCATAGGCAACCGGAACGGTGTTCTCTGCGCTTGTCTCTGCGTCTCTGCGTCTCCGCGGTGCAATCATGATCTCGCGAGACGACACACCAGACTCCGGTTCGCTAACTTCGGGCAACAAACCGCTACTGCCTAAATTCAAGACAGAAAGCCGGAGCCGCTTAAGCTAACCTCACAAGTGAATTCTCTGGGATTTACGCGAGGTAGGCTTATGCAGTGGTTCCGGCTGATGATTCTGGCGGCAGTGGCTGGCCAGTTGGCACTCAACGGCGCGGACGCGGATCGTGCCGCTGCCGATGGTGGCAGCGCCGTCGCGGTCGCCAAACTTCCCCCTGTCCTGCGCCCCACCGAGCCGCCGGATAGCCGGCAGATCACCCTGCCCGGTCCGCCGCGAGTGGTTCCCGCGCTAAAACGCATCACTCCGGTCGCGCCCGTCGCCAAGGCCCTGCCCTCGACGACACTGATTCTGGAGGACTACGCGCTTCGCCAGCCGATCGTCGTGCCAGGCATGTCTCCGGCCATGCGCGCTTCCTTGACAGTTCCAGCCGTAGCCGCTGTAACTCCCGCGACGCCCGCCAAAGAGTTCGCACTTCTCTGCCAGAAGCAGATCGGTAAGTGGCAGGAAGCCGATGCCCGGTCACTGCTCGGCGAGCCGGTGCGCCAGCGCCCAGCCTACGATGAAAAGAAGGCGGTCAACGGCAAGATCCTGGCCTTCAAGGACCCCTCCAACAAGTACAAGGAACTGGAACTGGATTTCGACTCCAAATCGGGTCATCTGCGCACGGTCTTCGTCTATCCGCCGCGCCTGACCTGGCAGGAGTGCCGGCGTCAGTGGAACGGTCCCATCACCGCCGCCGACGCCGCGCAGGGTCGCAAATTCTACTCCTATACCAATCGCCGCCTGGACGTTCTGGTGGACCCGTCGGGCCATGTAATCAGCCTCGGCTGGTATTGAGAAGATTCTCGAAACCGGCACACTGGGCCGCGCGTACCACAGATAGGCCATACACCGCCGTCTTTTTGGGCGTATAGTGTAGCTATCAGGAGTTTTCGGGATGATGAAACTTCGCTTCAGAGCACCGGCGGCAATTTTGGCCGCAATCAGCTTGTTGCCGGTAGGGGCTGTTGCCGGCGACAAAAAAGACAAAAAGAAAGATCCCGAGGAAATCGGCAATCGCGACGTCGGCAAGGGCGTCAACTTCTATTCGTTGGAGAAGGAGATTGCTCTTGGTAAGCAGTTGGCGCAGGAAGTGGAGCGCCAGGCCAAGATCATCGACGACCCCATCATCGCCGAGTACGTCAACCGTGTCGGGCAAAACCTGGTCCGCAACTCCGACGCCAAGGTGCCTTTCACCATTAAGGTGCTGGATTCCGAGGAAGTGAATGCCTTCGCCTTGCCGGGCGGCTTCTTCTTCGTGAACTCCGGCCTGATGCTCAAGGCTGAGTCCGAATCTGAACTCGCCGGCGTCATGGCCCATGAAATCGCCCACGTGGCGGCGCGCCACGGCACCAAGCAGCAGACCAAGGGACAGATCATCAACTACGCCACCATCCCCCTGATTTTCATGGGCGGCTGGGCGGGTTATGCGATCCGCCAGGGCGTTAGCGTCGCGATTCCACTTGGCTTCCTGCACTTTTCGCAGAGCATGGAATCCGAGGCCGATTACCTGGGCCTGCAGTACCTCTATAAATCTGGTTACGACCCCACCTCTTTCGTGGACTTCTTCGAAAAAATTCAGTCGCTCGAAAAGAAGAAGCCGGGGACCCTCGCCAAGATCTTCTCCAGCCATCCGCCTACCGATGCACGCATTAAGAATGCGCAGGTGGAGATTCAAAAGATCCTTGTCGCGAAGCCGGAATACGTGGTCAACACAAGTGAGTTCAACGACGTGAAGGGCCGCCTGGCCATGCTCCACAACCGCCGCAAGGTGGACACGGATAAGGACTCGAACCGTCCGCGCCTGCGCCGCGCTCCTGGCACCGGCACCGGTCCGGTGGACGAGAACGAAGATGGCACCAAGCCCAAGACGGATCAGGATGAACGTCCCACGCTGAAGCGCCGCGACGGCTAGACTTCACTCCATTTTGAAAATAAAAAAACGCCGCACCTTTCGGGGGGCGGCGTTTTTTATTGAGTGATGCGACGGTACGCTTTCAGCCGATCGTACGCCCGTCGAGCCACCACTAATTCCTCGTTGGTGCTCAACGCAAGCACCGTCACGCGCGAAGCGTCACTAGAAACCACGCGATCCCCGCTTCCCGCATTCCTTGAACTATCGAGTTCGATGCCGAGGAACTCCAGTCCCGCGCAGCAGCGCTCGCGCAGGCACGCCGAGTTCTCGCCGATCCCGCCCGTAAACGCCACCGCATCCAGTCCACCCATCGCCGCCGCAAACCCGCCGATCGTCTTCTTCACCTGATACACAAAGACGTCCAGTGCCAGCGCCGCTTCCGGAGTGCCCGCCGCTTCCAGGTCGCGCACGTCGCCGCCCGCCACGCCGGAGAGTCCCGCGAGTCCGCCCGTCATCGCCAGTTGCCGGCGCACTTCCGCCGCATCCCAGCCGTGCCGCTCCATCATATAAAGCACGGCGAAGACATCCAGATCGCCGTGACGCGTGGCGTTCTCCAGGCCCGATTGCGGCGAGAAGCCCATCGTCGTGTCGATGCTGCGCCCCCCATCGATCGCGCACATGGACGAGCTTCCGCCCAAGTGGCAACTCACCACCTTGCTCGCGCCGCCCAGCATCTCAGCCACCCGCCCGGCGATGTACTGATGCGAAGCGCCATGGAAACCGTACTTCTCCACGCCCTCTTCCCGCCACGCGCCGGGAACGCCGTAACGGCGCGCATACTCGGGCATGGTGGCGTGAAATTCGGGTTCAAAGGCCGCCACAATCGGCACCCCGGGCATCGCCTCCTGAAACGCCTCGATCGCGCTCAGATAGATCGCGTTGTGCGCTGGAGCGGCGGGCAGAAACTGCCGCAGCGCTGCCACCACATCGGCGTCCACCAGGAAGGTCCCGCGGTATCGCGGGCCGGCATGCACAGCCTTCAACGCCACGCCGTCGATTTTCGTGGCGCCCGTCGAAATCTGCGCGATGGCCTCGCGATAATCCGACACGCGCTCCATGCGTCCTTTGGCCAGCACCGTCTCCGACGGCATTTCAAGGATCTGATACTTGAGCGAAGTCGATCCCAAATTCGGTATGAGTAGGTTCACTTAATCCCAGTGTATTGTGTTTTCAAGCGCGCGAGATTGGTGGTCGCGAGTTGCTGATAAGGACTCTTCATTGCCGCACAGGCGCGGAAGTAGTTGGCTGCCTCCTGATGTTTCTCGGTTTTGAAATTCGACATCGCCAGCATGTACAGCACTTCCGGTTTGATGGCCGCGTTGCCCTCCACCAGCGGCAGCGCCGCGCGCAGTTCCACGTCCGCCTTCGCGAAGGCATTCTCATTGTGGTATTGCTTGCCGCTCATGTAATGCGCCAGGCCGGAGATCAGGTTCTTGCGCGCCGTCCAATCGGCGTCGGACACACCCTCGGGCTTCGGCTTCTGCCCCATCATCTGCACGATGCGCGCCGAGTACGTGTGGATCTTTTCCGACTCCTTCTTCTGCTCCAGATACTGATTGGCCAGCACCAGCAGCATGTCCTCATTGCCGCCGCCGCCGGTGACCACTTTATCGGCCAGCGCCAGCGCTTTGGGGTTGTCGCCCGCTTGCCGGTACGCGATGAAGAGCGGCTCCGCGATCTTGCCGGCGTACTCGCTCGTGGGGTTGCGCGCCATCACCGTCTCGCCCAAGTCTATGGTCAACTTGGCGTCGCGAGATTCCAGCGCGGCGCGGTACAGCGCATACTCCGCGTACTGCTCCACCTGTTTCGCGTAGTCCACCGACGCCTTCCAGGCGGCCGCTTCCTCAGCCTCTTTAGGCTGCGCCGCGGTCGCCATCTTATGCGCTGCCGTAGCCGTCAGGCCGGAGAATTTCTTGATCCCCGCGCTATCCTTTTTGGCCTCCGCTGCCTTCAAACATTGCAGCGCGGCTTCGGGATCGTCCGGGTCCAGCGCGAGCAGCTTCTCACCCGCCGCGATGATCTTACCGGAGTCGTTGGCCTTGACGTATACGCCCTGTAATTGTTCCAGCACCCACGGCGCGGCATCGTGCTTGGGGAACTCCGTCGTAAACTGATCGAGCAGCGCGGTCTTCTTGGCCGCGTCGCTTTCCTGCATGATCTGTTGCAGGAGTTTGCCCTCGGGTTTCTCCGCGTTGATTTCATCTACGTGGTGCCGCTGCCCCAACGCGGCAGCGGCGCAAAATAGCAGCATCAGTCCCAATCGCATCGCACACCTCCAGCACTCGGTGGATTATTATGTCATAACCCAGGCCGGGCCGCGACCGTGAGGGAGCTGCGAATTATTGTGAACCCATCAGAGCCGCGACCGCGAGGGAGCGGTCACTAATTAGGTTTTCGGAGCTTAGGCCGCCAGGTCGAAGACCAGCACTTCGGTGTTCGAATCGGTGCCCGTGAGTTGCACAGCAGTTTCGTTCTTCAACGCCGCCGCGTCGCCCGTTTCGAGTGCCTGCCCGTTGACCGTAGCAGCCCCGCGGATCACCTGGACCCAAGCCTGCCGTCCATCCCGCAGTTCGTGCGTCACTTTCTGACCCGCCTCAATCTGGCCGATCAGCACCTTTGCATCCTGATGGATCTTCAACGGGCCGCCGCCCTCCGGCGATGCCACCAGCACGAGTTTGCCGCGCTTCTCCTCTTCCGTGAGGCTCATCTGCGCATAGCTCGGCTTCAGTCCGTCGGCCGCCGGTTCTAGCCAGATCTGCAAAAAGTGGACCGGCTCCTTATCGCTGCCATTGAACTCGCTGTGTACGATCCCGGTGCCCGCGCTGATGCGCTGCAGATCATTGGCGTGCAGCGTCTCGACATTGCCCATGCTGTCCTTATGTGCCAGTTGACCGCTCAGCACGTAGGTCAGGATTTCCATATCGGCGTGGCCATGCGACCCGAACCCGCGCCCCGCGCTCACGCGGTCCTCATTAATCACGCGCAGCGGACCGAAGCCCATATGTTTGGGGTCGTAATACCCCGCGAAAGAAAAGGAGTGCCAACTATCCAACCACCCATGATTGGCGTGTCCCCGTTGATTGGCCTTGCGTATCGTAGTCATAAAATCGTTCCTCTTGTTCTTCTCTGCGCTTGCTCTGCGTACTCTGCGCCTCTGCGTTGAATCCGTGATAGATATATCAGCGCCCCATCGAGACCTCAGAATGAGCCATAGCCAAGGCCCACTCCCGGAGCCGAGCACGATCTTCCTCAGTCAGTTCGCCGTTCGCTTTAGGGAACGAGAGCTCCTCGGGGATCACGCGCACCCGCATCATTTCCAGCAGTTCCCGCAGCTGTTTCAATACGCGTTTGCCGCCGCCAGGTCCCGGAGACGCCGCCAGAATCCCGGCGACTTTCCCGCGGAATACTTCGAGCGGTCCGTCCCCCGGCTCAGGCCGCGAAATCCAATCCAACGCGTTCTTCAGCAGGGCAGGGTACGACCCGTTGTATTCCGGTGTGGCGATCACGAACCCATCGCTCGCGCGCGCCATTTCCTTTAACGCCTTGGCCCCGGCCGGCAATCCGCCGTCCGCCTCCAGATCGCCATCGTAAATCGGCATCGGGAACTCCCGAAGGTCCGCCAAGGTGGCGTCCACCCCTGCCGCACGGAGCTCGACCCACGCCTCGCGCGCCAGTTTACGGTGGATCGACCCCACCCTTGCGCTACCCGCCAATACCAGAATTTTCATAAAGTATCTCGACTTCAAGAGATATGATGTCGAGGGATCGATTTGGATTCAGGAGGCGTCTGATACGATAGAAAGTTCCCCCTTACCCCTATGCCGCTGCGCTTCTACAACACGTTGACTCAACAGGTGGAAGACTTCACCCCCGCGAGTGAAAACACCGTCCGCATGTACACCTGCGGACCCACCGTGTACGACTTTGCCCACATCGGCAATTTCCGCACCTTCACCTTCGTCGACTTGTTGCGTAAGTGTCTGCGCCTCAACGGCTTCCAGCTCAACCACGTGATGAACATCACCGACGTGGACGACAAAATCATCCGCAACGCGGTTGCCCGCCGCCTGAGCCTGGAAGAGTACACCAAGATCTATACCGAGGCCTTCCTGGAAGACTGCTCTTCTCTCCGCCTGGAGCGTCCCGAACGCCTTTCGCCCGCCACCGAGCACATACAGGATATGGCGGAAGCCATCCAGAAGCTCGGCGACAGCCATCACACCTACACCTCGGAGGGCTCGGTTTATTTCAAGATCGCCAGCTTCCCGGGCTATGGCAAGCTGTCGCACAACGATTTCAGCGGCAACCTCAGCGGCGCCCGCGTCGACGTCGATGAATACGATAAGGCGGACGCGCGCGATTTCGCGCTCTGGAAGACCCCCAAGGAAGGCGAGTTCTTCTGGGATACGTCGATCGGCCCTGGCCGTCCCGGCTGGCACATCGAGTGCTCCGTCATGGCCATCAAGTACCTCGGTGAAACGCTCGATATTCACGCCGGCGGCGTCGACCTCATCTTCCCGCACCACGAAAACGAGATCGCCCAATCCGAGTGCCTCACCGGCAAGATCTTCTCGCGCTTCTGGCTGCACGCCGAATTCCTCATGGTGGAAGGCCAGAAGATGTCCAAGTCGCTGGGCAACTACTATACCCTCCGCGACCTGGTCGGCAAGGGTCACGCCCCCGAGGCCATCCGCTACCTGCTCGCCAGCGTGCCCTACCGCAAGACGCTGAATTTCACCATGGATGGCTTGAAGTCGGCGGCCATCGCCATCGACCGCCTGCGCAATTTCAAGCTCCGCCTGGAGACCGATCGCCACGCCGAAGGTTTCAACGAGCAGCTTGCCGCGCGCACCTCCGAAGCAGCCAAGGCCTTCCGCGAGAGCCTCGACGACGATATCAATACGGCCGAAGCGTTGGCCGCCGCCTTTGAATTCGCGCGCGACGTCAATACCGCCATGGACGCCGGCGAATTCCGCGCCGGCAACGCTGCCGCCGCCATGGAATTCCTGGCGCTCTTCGATTCCATCTTCGACGTTCTGAACCCCACCGCCAAGGCCGGCGGACTCTCCGACGCGGACATCGAAACCCGCATCGCCGACCGCACCGCTGCCAAGAAGGCGCGCAATTTCGCCCTCTCCGATCAGATCCGCGATGAGCTGCTCGCCGCCGGCATCATCCTCGAAGACACCAAGAACGGCGTGCGCTGGAAACGCAAGTAATGAAGATCCATACCAAAGCAGTGCACGCTGGCGACCGCAAGCCGTCCGGCGCCCACACTCCCATCACTACTCCTATCCATACGGCCACCAGCTATTTCTACGGCTCGATGGAGCAACTCGACCGCGCCTTTGCCGAGCCCGAATCCGGCTACTGTTACGCGCGCCACGACAACCCTTCCACCTCGGCGCTCGAAGACCTGATGTGCCAGCTCGAAGCCGGCGAGTCGGCGCTCGCCTGCTCCTCGGGCATGGCCGCGCTGCACACCGCAATCCTCAGCGCCCTCACCGACCGGCGGCGCTCGATTCTCGCCGCCAACGCCATGTACGGCGCCACCGTCAATCTGCTGATGACCGTGATGGATCCTTCGGGCGTCGAGGTCCGCTACGCCGATTTCTGCGACTTGGCGGCGTTGCGCGCCGTCGCCCTGGAATTCAAACCCGGCTGCATCCTGATGGAGAGCATTTCCAATCCGCTATTGCGCGTCGGCGAGATCGACCGCATCGCCGAAATCGCCAACGAAGTCGGCGCGGCGCTCGTTGTGGACAGCACCTTTGCGACGCCGCTACTCGTGCGGCCGCTGGAACTCGGCGCGCATTACACGGTGCACAGCGTGACCAAGTACCTGGCCGGCCACGGCGACGTATTGGGCGGCGTGGTCATCACCACGCGCGCCAATGCTGACAGCCTACGAGCGCTCGGGCGCACCATCGGTCCAGTGCTCGGGCCCTTCGAAAGTTACCTCACGATGCGCGGCATCAAAACCTTTCCCCTTCGCATGGAGCGACAGTGTGCCAATGCCTGCCGAGTGGCAAGCTGGCTGGCCGCGCATCCGCGCGTGGAGCGTGTCTACTTCACGGGCGATCCGCAGCATCCCGATGCCGCCGCCATCCGCCGTCAGTTCCCGGAAGGGCTGTACGGAGCCATGGTGAGCTTCGAAATTGCCGGGGCGGCGCGCGAGGAAGTCTTCCGCTTCATGGACGCGCTGAAAATGATTGTCCGCGCCACATCCTTAGGCGACGTGCACACCATGATGCTGTATCCGGTAATGAGTTCGCACCGCGAACTCTCTCCCAAGCACCGCCAGCGCATGGGAATCCGCGACAATCTGGTGCGCCTCTCCGTAGGCATCGAGGCGCCCGAGGATATCATCGCGGACCTGGAGCAGGCGCTTTAACACTTATTAGGCAGCGATGAACGCCGATAAGAAATTGAATCAATTCCTGATTTTATCGGCGTGAATCGGCGTTCATCGGCGGCCCAATAATCTTAAGGAGCCGGAGTCAGACGAGTCGATTGGCGCCCCACCAGCTGCCAGCCCTTCGACGTCTTGATCCACACCTGCAGCAGGCTGAGATTCAAGGTGGTCGTCCCGCCCGTAGCGACGTTATTCACGAATTCCACATTGCCCTTCACCAGCACGGTATCGCCAAAGACGCGCACGTTGGGCTCGGCGAATTTGATCGATTGCGGGTTCGCCATCGATTTCAGAATGTCGGCCTTGGTCTCCGTCCGCCCGTCCGAATGGCTGTACAGCAACTCGGGATGCAGCAGCGGTTCAAGCGCCTTTGCGTCCCTCTTCAATACCGCCTGTTTCCACGTTTCGATCGACGCCAGAACCTCGGCCTTCGGGTCGGCTGCGGAGAGCGACACGGCGGCCGCGAGAAATACGAGAAGCCACTTCTTCATAGGCTTCCAGCATACACAACCTCACAGCGCCAGGGTGCCCCGGTACAGCATTTCCTTGAGCGGAAATTTGATCGACACGTTGAAGGGGCGGAACGTGCATTCCAGCGTCACCACCTTCTCGCTCACCGTAATCGGATTGGCGCTGCGCTCGAAGAACAACAGCAGATCCAAGGCCGCGTCCCCGCTTCCGGCCAGCAGGTGCGCACACGGAATGGCCGTTTCCTTGCGCTCGATCCGGCTCCCCTTTTCAATCGCCGTGAGGATATCCTGATTCCGCGACAGTACGGTTTCCGTCTTGGTCGCGGCCAACAACGGCATGCCGCGCAGGCGGATCACATAATATTTGGCCGACTCCGCGGGCAGCGGAGGACCGCCGGCGAGTTGTATGGGAGCCGCGCTTTCCCAGCGCGCCAGCACGCCGAATTTCACGTCGCGGCCTGTGTCGGTGGTAGGCACCGGCGGTGGCTTCTCACCGAACGGCACGCTTGTCGGAGCCGTCGGATTATTGGCGCCGGGATTGGCGCCCGGTGTCCCGCCGCCCGGCCTCGTGATGCCCTCGTAAGGTTTCGGGGGACGCTTGCCGGTATCGAATTGCGCCACGCCGGCCCGCGCCCAAGGGGAGTCGCCGAGCAGCGCATCCTTTTCCTCGGCGGTCCAGGCCGGCGGCTCCTTGCTTTCCCAGAAGTCCTTGCGCGCCGCGTGCAACGCGTGGATCGCCGGCCAGATTGCGGCGGCCCACAACACCTCTCTTCGTGTCGGTAACACTATTTCCATCGTACCCGACCCACTCTGGTTTTCTCTGCGCTTCACCCTGCGTCTCTGCGTCTCTGCGGTGAAGAAAAGGATTGCCGAAGCGGAAAACTCCGCCACTAGTGCGAATGCCTACCCGCGAGAATGCGTTCGATCTGCGCCATGTGCCGCGCGTCGTGCTTGTTCATGTGCGCCGCCAGTTCCGCCACCGTCATACGTCCGCGTTCCGAGTGCGTGCCCCAGAGCGACCACTCGTCTTCCTTCAGCCCTGCCAGCAGCCGCACGTTCGCCGCGCGCAGCAGGCGGAACATTTCGAGCGCGTCGCGCAGATCCCACTGCGCGTATTGCCCGCGTCGCGCCCATTCGTCCTGATCGAACCCCGCCAGCGCCGATCCCGGATTCTCCAGCATCTGGCGGTACCGCCAACTGCTCGACAACTCATCCTCGGCCAGGTGCGCCACCACTTCCACCACGCTCCATTTGCCCGGCGCAGGAGCGTGCCGCAGCGCAGCCTCCGATTTGCCCGCGATCAGCAAAGCCAGTTTCACCGGCGCCTCGCGCTGCAATTCCAATATCGGATTCATATCCTCGTCCATCCTCCACATTATCTCGCGCTACAATCGCGGAATGCGCCTCGCGCTTGCCCTACTCGCACTGCCACTCTGTGCTCAGACATACGACGCCGTAATCGCCGGGGGCCGTGTGCTCGACCCCGCCACCAACCTCGACGCCGTCCGCCACATCGGAATCCGCGCCGGAAAGATTGCCGCGATCTCCGCCACGCCGCTCTCGGCGCCCACCATGATCGACGCACGCAATCTGACGGTGACTCCGGGCTTCATCGACATCCACTCCCACGGCCAGACGCCGGAAAACTATCGCTTCAAGGCGCGCGATGGCGTCACCACCGCGCTCGAGCTCGAGGTCGGCGCGCATCCCCTTGCTGCCTGGTATGCGCAGCGCGAAGGCCGCGCCCTCATTAATTACGGCGCCAGCAGCGGCGACCTGCCCGCGCGCATGGCGGAGTTCAAAGACTCCGGCACGTTCCTGCCGCGCGATCGTGCCGTCGAAAGTACCGCCACCCCCGAACAGTTCCGCGAGATCCTCGCGCGCGTCGCCCGGGGACTCGACGAGGGCGCGCTCGGCATCGGCATGGGCATCGCCTACCTGCCCCACGAATCGCGCGCCGAGGTCCTCGCCTTCTTCAAACTCGCCGCCACTCGGCGCGTCCCGCTCTTCATCCACATGCGCAACGGCGGGCCGATCGAGCCGGGAGTGGTGGACGCGCTCCAGGAAGTGATCGCCGATGCCGCCGCCACCGGCGCCTCGGCGCACGTGGTGCACATTACCAGCATGGGTCTGCGCGAAACTGCCCTATGTCTCGACATGATCCAGGGCGCGCGCGCCCGCGGCCTCGATATCACTACGGAGGCCTACCCGTACACCGCCGGAATGACCGATCTTTCGAGCGCCATTTTCGCCGAAGGCTGGCAGGCGCGGCAGGGCGGCATCACCTTCAACGACCTGCAATGGGCGCTCACCGGCGAACGCCTCACCGCCGACACGTTCGCGAAATTCCGCAAGCAAGGCGGCTTCGTCGCGATTCACGCGATCCCCGAGGAGACGGTGAGTCTCGCTCTGGGGAATCCGATGGTGATGGTCGCGAGCGATGGGCTGTTGGACGAAGGTAAGGGGCATCCGAGAGCTGCCGGTACCTACGCGCGCGTCCTCGGCCGTTACGTGCGCGAACAGCGCGCGCTCACCCTGACCGACGCTGTCCGCAAGATGACGGTGATGCCCGCCGACCGTCTGGGGCTCAAGAACAAAGGCCGCATCGCCATCGGCGCCGACGCCGATCTCGCGATCTTCGATCCCGCGCGAGTCACCGACCGTGCCACGTTCGATAAGCCCGCCCAATATTCCGAAGGCATACAGTACGTGATGGTGAACGGCACGCTGGTAGTGAAGGGAGGCGAATTGGTAGAAGGAGTAACCCCGGGCCGTGGAATAAAGAGGTAGCACGAGGTCTGAGCCCCAATCACAACAATTCACGGCATGTGACGGAGCGGTAGTCTTTCGACCCTGCTAAAATACAGGCATCGATGCAGTCCGGCCCGCGACAGCACCTGGAACAACGCTTCTCCGAAGTCTCCACTACCCTGGATTCGCTTTTCGAAAGTGTCCTCAACGACCTCGACTCGCGCTTCGAGGGTGCCCTCAACGACGCGCGCCGCGAGCAGGCCGAACAACTCAATCAGGTGGTCCGCCGCCTGCGCATCGCGCTCGACGCGGAGGAACTCTGCGCCACGCTGGCCGGCGCGGCCGCACGCCTGGCATCGGGGGCCATTGTCTTCCGCCTGACCGCGGGCATCGCGACCAGCGAGACCATCACGCTTGCCCTGTCCGACGCGCCAGCGCTCGCCGCCGCTGCGCAGTCCGAGGACCCGCTGATTGCCGCCGCCACCGCCGGCGAACTTTCCGCCCCGCTCCTGGAACTCCTTGGTCCCGAACCCGACCCGCGAGTCGCCATCTTCCCGGTCTCTTCCGCGGATGGCGTCGGCGCACTCGTCTTCTGCCACGGCGCCGTGCAGGTGCCTGCCGTTGAACTGCTCACCCAGGTGGCTTCCGCCGTGTGGACCGCCTTCCCGGCGCCGGAACCCGAGCCGGTGCCGGTGCCGGAACCACAGCCCGCGCCCGAATTGATCGCCATCGCTCCTGCACCCCAAGCCAAGGCTCCCGTCGTCTGGGAAGACCTGATGTCGGGCGAACAGCAAATCCACCTGCGCGCCCAGCGCTTCGCCCGCG
>JBDTPR010000030.1:0-20110 GCA_039932635.1 Candidatus Solibacter sp. | reverse complement strand
GCCGTCGGAGTGGGTACCGCCGTGGTGCAGGCGATGTCCAGTTTGGCCAGCTTGAACTGGTCTTCAGCGGAAGTGTCGGATACCAGGGCGGCGATCACGATCACGTTCCCTGTGCGGTTGCCGGAGTTGACGTCAGCCCAGCGGGCCGTGGTCGAGGCGGTCAGATTCTCCTCCATGTATCCCAAGCTGGTCAACAGGGTATCGCTCAGCGTGTTGTGGTTGACGAACGGCGTGGTCTTGGTTCCGATCCACACCGTGATATCGCTGTCGGTGGTGATCGCATCCAGGTAGGCGCGATTCAGCACGACAGGCTGCGAGAACTCGAACATTACATAGTTGTTCATTGTTCCGACGTTGTCTACCTTATGGCTCGGGTCGGAACCGCTCTCAGTGCTGTCGGTGACGCCCATGCCCGGGGAAGGTAGGCAGTCGACCAGGCGCCCGTGCTCTTGTTGCGGGAGAAGGCGCTGGCTTTGACTTGCACGCCATTGGGGGCGGTGAAGGTGCGTATGTTGCCGCTGGTCCCGGTGCTGGCGGTATTGCCCGTGAGGTCGAACGTGGTCGGGACGCAGAGCACTGGAGGCGTGACCGTGATGATGCAATTGCTAGTGGTAGTGGTGGCGTGTACGCCAGGGGTCGAATCCGTCACTTTGACTGTGAAGGAGAATGGTCCTCCGGTCGTTGGCGTACCGGTGATCGCACCCGTCGTCGGATTGAGCGTCAGGCCTGCGGGCAGAGCGCCCGAGGCGATTGCGAACGTGTACGGTGCAGTTCCGCCGGTTACGGTAATTGCCGAGCTATACGGCGCGCCCACCGTGCCGGTGGTCGCCGAGACGCATTCTGCCGTAATCGTCGGCGGTGCGATGGTGATCGAGCAGCCAGAACTTAGGGACACAGCCTGTCCGCCGGTGGAATCGGTGGCCGTAACGGTGAAATTAAAGGTGCCAGATGCGGTCGGGGTACCAGAGATGGAGCCGTTGGCGGGGTTGAGCGTCAAGGAAGTCGGCTAGTGCTGTCGCGGCGAGGTTGTTTTCCCCGGAATTGATCGGTCAGCGGTCCAGTGGCAGGTATGCCCAAAGGGTATACGGACTTTAATCGTTCGTGACAGCACAGTTCCCATTGGTCTCGGTCTTCGGAAATTTGACCGAGAGAATTGGCGAAAATCGTTGTCAATCAATCCGCAAGTTTAGGAACGGAAACCCCTTGTAGATACGGCTATTTATATGAAAATAAAGGGGAATAGTTTTTGGCCGTCCAGCTGCTTAAGTAGCCGCGCGAGAAAGCGCAGAATATCTTCAGGAGGAGAGTCTTAAAGCGATATGAAAATAAAAACATTTACAATGCTCGCGATGGGTATCGTCGCCGTTTCGGGCATGGCACCCCGGGCTAATGCAACAGTTCAAGTCACGCTTGCCAATGGCGCGTCTTCGGTAACGATCATCGATGGTGGGGTCGGAGACGTCTGCGGTGGCGTTGGTATATTCGACGATTGCGTCACATTCAGCGGAGTTCTAGGGAACTACAGAATCAACGTGTCCACCGGCATTGCCCAGAATGGCACGAATCCGTTTCTGGATCTCAATTCGGTGAATCTGACCAGCGTATCAAACGCTGGCACGTTGACGGTTTCAACCAGTGCCAACGGCTTCACGGCGCCTGCTCCGCAGTTCCATTTCGAGGTGGGCGGCACCAGTTCACTGGGCGGGTCCTCGTCATTCGCTGCTTACGGCGGAAACAGCAACGGGCTCATGGATCTCAGCCATCAGATCGGCAACACGCTCGTGTTCCCCACCAGCCCGTTCTCCAATGTCACCAATGGTTCGGGGGCGACCGTGGGTACCTACTCGTTGTCGATAGTCGCAACCCTGGTTGGGGTTTCGGCTGGCACGGTGAGCTTCGATGCGGCACTTAACGCCGTACCGGAGCCGGCCACGATGGCTCTGTTGGGTGTGGTTCTGTTGTTCAGCGGCAGTGCGATCCGCCGCAAGTATCGTCGCACCGCATAATCTACCCGTAAGACTCTCGTTCCAGGGAAAGGAAGCCCGCCTTTAGGTTGGGCTTTCTTTTTCTTTTAGGTACAAGGCCACGCAACAACTCCATCCTGCGCGTCCCCTTCGGGGGATTTTGCAGTTTAGCCCAGCATTAAAAAGCCGGGTCAGCCTCCCGGACCGGCCGCGAGGCAAACCTCCTACAGAACCCCTTCGCCCTTCTTATCCCAGCCCAGCAGCCCAAAGTTGGATCGGGCATTCGCCACAGTTGGACTGCCACGACGAGCCCCATAGGAACTGGACGCGCCGGTCACCCATCAATATCGCTTTGGCCTGCCTAGTGGGCCAAGCGCCAGCTAGCTAGCGAAGGGTGGGACTTGATATATTTTCCGGTGAGAAGTACCGGAGGCAATGCGAAGCACACTCTTTCTCTATAGGAAATGAAAGAGAAGGTGCATCCTGATTGCGCGCCGATTTTGATTTCAAATGGCACGTCCGGCCGTTTTAGCGATGAATTTCCGGCCCGAGGAAAGCCGCTACGGATAGAGCAGGGATGGTGAAGTCCGAGGATTCGAAGAGGCTCGGTTTCCGCTAGGACCATGCTCCGGCTCCAACCCGGATGTGGCTTCAGAGCGTTCGGCCGCGCTGTCCTCAAATCGGGGGCTTCCAGGCGACACGGAAAGACCCCCGTAAGAGTAAGGCTGGCTTCTGTTGAGGCAACCTGGATGGAAGATTCGCGAACTCAGCGCATTCCATCCAACATTTCTTTGGCGACCTTGGCTTCCGGGACATTGGCATTCACTCGGAAAGCCGCCTCAAGTGCCGTCCGCCCGCGCTGCTTGTCGCCGGCCTTGGCGTAGGCCATGGCAAGGTGGTATTTCCAGACCGCATTCTGCGGGTTGGAACTGGCCAGGGAGAAGTATTTGATCGCCGAATCGTAGATTCCTTTTCGGTAGAGAACCCATCCCAGGGTGTCGCAGAATTCAGGCGTGGAAGGATTCAAGTCGACCGCCTTCTGCGCCAGCTTAAGGGCAGTATCGTGATCGCCGCCGGACTCGACCATCAGGTACGCCAGGTTGTTGGAAGCCTGCGCATCATTGGGATCGGCGGCCACTACCTTCCGGAATCGATCGATAGCCGCCTGATTGTTTCCCCGCATGACTTCGATGTTGCCCAACCAGCGCAGCGCCGTCAGGTTTCCCGGGTCGCCCGAAAGGAGGGTCTGCAGGCGTTTGTGAGCATCCTCCAGTTTGCCTTCGGCTACGTCGACCTGAGCCAGGGAAAGGTCCGCGTTAGAGAATCCGGGCTTCAACTCACGCGCCATGCTGAACGCCTTGCGGGCCTCGGTACGGTCACCGCTGGCCAGCAGCAGTAATCCCAGGAAGTCCTGAATGGCGGCGGATTTGGGCTGCTTAGCGGCGTAATCCTTCACGGCCTGTAGAGCTTTGGAAGAATCCTTTTGAGCGATGTAAGTCTGACGCAGGCCTTGTAAGGCGCGCAGATCGGCGGGATCGATTTTGAGCGCCTCTTCCAGAGCCGCCCGTGCAGCCTGAGGATTGTTCGCTCGCAATTTCCAAAGCCCGTCCTGAACCAGCAAGTCGGGCGACCGGGTCTGCGCCAGCCCCTGATCGATCCCCTGCCGCATCGCAATCATATCGCCGGTTGCCCAGAGCGCCCAGTTGCGCTCAATTAGAACCTGCAGTGAATTCTTTTGTCCCCGCGGAGCTTCGGCCAGGAGATCGAGCGCGGTGCGGGCATCCCGGCCAGACGTCAAGAGTCGCGCCAGTTCCAACCGGACTACCAACAAACCGGGATTGATCTGTAGCGCCGAGAAAAGCTCCTGCCGGTACAGAAGCGGTTTCCCGCTGGCCTGGTAGAGTTTGCCGAGCAGGTAGTGAACCTCGGCCGCCGAAGGCATGACTCGCAGGACGCTGTTCAGGTCCGCTTCGGACTCCGCATACTTTGCTTCCGAAAGGTAAATCTCTCCCCGCTGCAGCAAGGCGTCGGCGTCCTGAGGATTTGCCTTTATGGCCTGTTCGAGCACTTTCTTTGCATCCGCCGGACGATTCAGGGACCGGTAGGCAACCACGAGTTGGGTACGGGCCGCCCGGTCCGCCGGTCGCTCCTTAACCAGCCTTTGAAATTCGCGAAGCGCCTCGTCCGTGCGGCCTTCCTGGAAGAGAAACAGGCCATAGATGGATTGGTAGCCATCATAAGCCAGCAGCTTTTTGAAATTCTGCTCGGCATCGGCTTTCTTCCCGACGGTAAGTTCCAGCCGCGCCAGGTCCATCAGGACGGGCGCATTCTGGGGATCGATCTCGAGAGCCTGCCGGAGCTGCACTTCCGCTTCCGGCATCTTGACGGCATTGATGTAAAACTCCGCCAGATACCGGCGAATGTCGGCCGATTTGGGGGAGTCCATACAGGCCTTGACGAGGACAGCTTCGGCTCCTTTATAGTCTTTCGCCTGCACCCTGGTCTGGGAGAGCAGCACGGCTGAACTCAATTTGCCCGGTGCATCGACCAGAATCTGCTCCAGAATTTGAGAGGCGGCCGCTTGGTTTCCGAGTCGCAACTCCGTAAAGGCAAGGGCGTTGAGCGTGTCGGTGTCGCTGCTCTTGGAAATGCCTTGCAGCAGGCCTGTTAGCCTCCCTTTGGCATCCTGCCACAGCTCCGGGTCATCCGTCATGGAGAGAAGCTGCGACAAGCGAAGTTGCGCTGCCGCATGTTTGGGATTGAGATCCGCGCTTCTGCGAAAGGCGGATAATGCCGCACGGTACTCTTCCAGCCCACTGTAGGCGACACCAAGTTGATAATAAGCCTCCGCTTCCGCAGGCTTGATTGCAGCGGCGTTCTTGAATTCCAGCACAGCACGCGCGTAGTCCTTCTTCTGAAGGAAACTCTTGCCTTGGGCTAAGTATGCGCTCCGCTTGGCTTCCGGGCTGACGGCGCAAGCACCGGCCAATACCAGTAAGAATGCTGCTAACACTACCTTGCGTTTCATTTCGCTTCCTTTGTTTGGGTCAAACGTAACCCAGACGTCCAGCAACACTCATCGAAACCGCGTAAGTATCTCATTCTGAATATATTATCGGCGATACCTTACTGGGATGACCCTACTGATCGTCGTCAAGAACTCCCTGGCGTTCGCGGTGCAAACGAGGTGTCCACCCGAGGGAGACTCGGCCTGAGTTTATACTCACCTGATTGCCCAGGCCAAAATAATTCAAATTGCTGATTAAATAGGCGTAGTTAAAAGACAATTTCAGGTTCCAGCCTAAATTCCGGTTCAAACCCGCCCCGGCCTGCGATTCCGAGAGCGTCACAAATCCGGAGCCGCCGGTACCAGTGTGGCTGTAATTGGCGTGGAAAGCCCAACCCCTGCGGTTCGGATGCCAGGACCAGGCGCCGCGGTAGATGGTATTCCGACCCACGGTCGAGGCAGCATCCGCAATCATCTGTCCCGAACGGTCATAACTCGCCAGGAACGCATGGGAGCGGGTCTGGAAACCCAGCGCGCCGCCCCAGGTTGCCTGGGTTCTCGGCGGCGCGCCCACGCTCTGCCGGTTATTTTCCGTGACAAACGCGCCCGCCGTTCCACGCAGGAACCAATGCTTGCCCATCTTACGGCCTAGCCCGACCTGGGGCGAGGTGCCCATGTTCTTTTGATAACGGGTGGAGGTGTAAGTCTGCGCGACACCCAACGATAAACTGGTTCGGGGGGAGAGAGAGTACGACATCGAGACATTCGCCATGCCGCCGATCGTTCGCGGCATGTTGTAAACCTGCATTACATTCTTCACCGGGTCGTTGCTCCGCTGTTGCCCGCCCAGAGCGAAGGATCCTATGCTAAAGGTCAGCCGGGATGAATGTGCATAAGACAGGCCCACATCCAGGTTGTAAGCTGGAACCCGGTTGCCTAACAGAATTGCGCGCGTGGCCGGAGTTCCTGCGCCTCCACTGAGAATGAGGCCGTTCTGCGCACTGCTGAATTGGCCGATTGACTGTGAGGCAGCCAGATCGTCGAAGGCTGCGCCAGATTGTGCCAGCAGAACCAGGTTCGAAGGCTCGAAAATCGACTGCGACAGGTCCGCTATCAATCCCGATGCGGAAAGATTGAACGTCCACTTACGGCCCAAAGTGCGGGTCATGGTGGCGTAAAGCGAATGCTGGAAAGAATCACGTCTCGTGATATAGGAGTTGCCGTTGTAACCGCCGGTGTAGCGGACCGAGAAATTTGTCTTCCCGTGGAATCTCTGCCACCCCGCGGTAACCGAAGCTCCATAGCTGGTCCGCGCGGGCAATCCGGTAGAAGATGTCCCGTTGGCGCTGCGAAAGTCGTAGGTGGAATAGGCGGAGTTGATCGATACCCCGTAAATGTGCGGGCCTTCGATGTTCGACCTCGAGAAGTTCAACTGATCCGGCAGTCCTTGTGCATGAGACGCCGTCACTACCATGCCTGCCAATGTCACCAGATTTACGAAAGTCTTTAACATGGGTTGTTTTTCCACAGGTCAATCCACTAGCTGGGTTCCAGAGCCCAGCTAGAAGCCTCCGCAAACAACACTGAAGGCAGCAAACTGAACACGCAATTTTCCGGCCAAGCCAAACACCCCCGGAAATCGTTGGGACGCGGGCGCGAATGCGATTAATTCGTATTTAATGCGAAGTTTTTGCGCCAGAGGGTCCGTGTTTCACACGGAGCCGTGGGGAAGCAGTGGCTTTTGACGTGCATGTCTGAAGGTCCATTGATACAAGACGTTGTAGCGGCGAGGCCACGTTCCGTCACCAGTTCGTTCGCCTGGATTATCGGAATCAGCATCGTGGGCCTGGTCGCTTTCCTTTACACAGATATTCTGACGGACCTGGCCAGCGAGTGGTGGACGCAGCCGGAGGCTTCCTACGGGCTGCTGATACCGCCGTTCGCGCTCTACGTCGCCTATCTCCAGAAAGACGAAACACTGGCCTTGGTGGCGAGGCCGGCATCCTCTGGACTGTTGCTGATCGCCTTTGCCTGCATCGTGCTGATCACCGGGAAACTGGCGTCGGAATTCTTCCTGACGCGGATCTCGTTCGTGCTGCTGCTTTCCGGGTTGGTATGGACCTTCTGGGGATGGGCGCGGTTTCGTAGCCTGGCATTTCCGTTGATCCTCCTGCTGACCATGGTTCCGCCCCCTGTGATTGTGTACAACGCGGCGGCGGCACCGCTGCAGTTACTGGCCTCGAAGATAGCCGCCGACCTGGCGCAGTTTGTCGGGGTGTCGATCTATCGGGATGGCAATATCATTCAGCTGGCAACCACGTCTTTGGGAGTGGCGGAAGCATGTAGCGGGCTGCACTCGCTGTCCGCGCTGATCGTAGCATCGCTGTTGCTTGGTTTTCTTGAAAACGGGCCTTTGTTAGCGCGCATCGCGGTAGTCGTGCTTTCGGTCCCGCTGGCGATTGCGGTCAATGTTCTGCGCGTTACCGGCACCGCGATCCTGGCCGATTACCGGCCCGAACTTGCGCTGGGCTATTACCATGCGTTTTCCGGGTGGTTGGTTTTTGTTCTCGGCTTCGCCCTGCTTTGGCTGGTGTCGAAATTGATATTCCGTTTTGGCGGTCACCCATCATGAAAGCGTCCTCCGGAACCACCGCGCAGCTCATCGGAACCCTGCTGCTGCTCTCGCTCACGCTAGCTGCTTCAAAGGTGACCTCAGACCGGCAGCCGCGGGCTTTGCGCCAACCGCTAGAGACAGTGGAGACGCGCCTCGGCGATTTCGTCGGGACCGATAATCCGCCGCTGTCGGACGGTGTCCTCAAGGAACTGAAGCCTACCAGTTATCTCGAACGCACCTATCGCAAGGGAGATCTCGCAGCCGACCTGTTCATCGCCTTTTACGCCCAGCAGCGCGCCGGCGAAAGCATGCACTCGCCGAAACACTGCCTGCCGGGTTCGGGGTGGGAGATCTGGGACTACGGCACCATGGACATTGCCGCCGCCGGGCGGAAGTTTACGGTCAACAAATATTCCGTCAGCCGGGACGCCCAGCGGCGCCTCGTAATCTATTGGTATCAATCCCATAACCGGGTTTTTGCCAGCGAGTATTTAGGCAAGATCCTGCTGGCTCGCGACGCCCTGGTCAAGAACAGCACCGCGGGCTCGATCGTCCGTATCGTGGTTCCGGATCAGCCCGGGGCCCTACAGGAAGCCGCCGAGCTGGCTTCGAGCGTCGTCGTCCGGGTTGGCCGCTGCTTCGGCGATTAACTGTAAGTCGTTGCAAATATATGACCGGCAGGCGCGATAGGCGGCATGTCACGGCCCCGACGCGTTGATCCCCGGCAAGACCGCCGCTCCGCCGTTAAAACGGGGTTAAGCCATACCAAACAAAGCGGAGCGATCTAAAAGCTGAGATCAATGGAAAAGATTTAGGAAGCCTATCTTTCTGATGGGCGGAAATTGGGACAAGTCCCCTCAGCTTCTGAGGTTTCGCGACTTTGGCTGGCTGGTTGCTTCTACACGGATGACATGACAGTAGGTATCAGCAGTTCGGGCTCTTCCAATCGGCCCAAGACACACGACGTCGATATCTCTCCTGCACACTATCTGCAGTTGATCTTGCACCGGAAGTGGATCTTGATCACGATCTTCGTATCGGTCTCGGTCGTGACGGCGCTAATTGCCCAGCGGCTTCCCAATATCTATACCTCGGAGACCGTGATCCTGGTGGATCCGCAAAAGGTCCCCGAAAGCTATGTCAAGGCGACGGTCACGGGCGACGTGCGCAACCGCCTGGGTACCCTGTCGCAGCAGATTCTCAGCGCCACGCGATTGCAGAAAATCATCGAATCCCTGAACTTGTATCAGAAGGAACGCAAGGACAACATGGTCCGCGAAGATATCCAGGCGCTGATGCGCGGCGATATCAACGTCAGCATGGTCACCGGCGGTGGCGCCCAAGGAGACTTGCAGGCATTCAAAATCAGCTATAGCAGCCGGGATCCGCGCCTGGCGGCGCGGGTCGCGTCGGAACTCGCGTCTCTGTTCATCGATGAAAACCTGAAAGCCCGCGAACGGCAGGCCACCGACACCACCGATTTTCTCCAGCATACGCTCGAGGAAACCCGTAAGGAGCTGGAACGGCAGGAAGCCCAGTTACGCGATTTCCGCTTGAAGCATTTGGGAGAGATGCCGGAGCACCAGGTGGCCAACCTGACCGTTCTCGGCCAGTTGCAGGCGTCGCAGCAGCGCGAGGGGGAAGCGCTAAGCCGGGCTGAACAACAGCGAAGCTATCTGCAGACGATGATTTCCGCGACGACTCCGGTCGTCGACATGGACAGCGGAGACGACAGCGAAAGCCGGCCCGGAACCGCGGCTTCACCCGCCAAATCGCAGGCCCCTGCGGCCCGCGGCGCCGGCACTAACGCCAGCTTGGCCGACGATCGAGCCCGGCTGGCTTTGTTGCTGTCGCGCTACACCGACAAATACCCCGAAATTCAAAAGCTGCGGCAGCAGATCCAGGAACGGGAAGCCAAGGAGAAGCTCAACGCTCCGGCACCGGTTGAAACCGCGGCCAATCCCGACGTTCCCGTGCCGCCTGCCCCGTCGGCCAGGAAGAAGCAGGTGCTCGTCCCGATGAACTCCTCCAATCCGGTGATCATCTCGCAGATCAAGGGCGTGGAGGAAGAGATTGCCAAGCACAAAGAAGAGCAACAGCGGCTGAACAGACTGATCGGATCCTACCAGGCCAAACTCGAAGCCATCCCGGTTCGCGAGCAGCAGATTGCCGAGCTGGTGCGCGATTACGAGATGAACAAGACCCACTACGGCCAGCTCCTGGACAAGCAACTGTCGGCCGAAACCGCCAGCCAGCTCGAGTTGCGCCAGAAGGGCGAGACCTTCAAAGTGCTTGACCCGGCCCAGGTTCCGGGACGCCCCGCCAAACCCAACCGCCTGCTGATCGACCTCGCGGGCAGCCTTGCCGGTCTCCTGCTCGGCGTTTTAGTGGTGCTCGGCAGTGAAATGGCGGGCCAGACCATCAGCTGCGCCGATCATATCCCGTTGTGGAACGGCAACCAGGTTCTCGAGATCATCCCTGTGATTCTGACCGAAGCCGACCGACGACGTAGGCGGAAGCAGGTTATTATGGCCGCGGCCTCCGGCGTGGCCGCAACACTTACAGTCGGCGCAGTGCTCTTCATCCACTATCGGTAGTTTTTAGAGGTTACTTTGTACCACTCTTATTACAACTTAAAGGATCAGCCGTTCCGGCTCACTCCAGACCCTGCCTTCATGTGCATGCTGGCGAATCACAAGGAGGCTCTTGCCGGTCTGGTGTACAGCGTCTGCACACGGCCGGGTTTGACTGTGCTCACCGGGGAAGCCGGAACCGGTAAAACCACCCTTCTTTACGCGCTTCTCGATCTGCTCGAAAAACGCCGGTTTATCACCGCGATCTGCACCAATCCAGTTTTGACCCGGGAAGAGCTTTTCGATTTTCTTACCGTGAAGTTTGGCACCGGCTGCACCTCTCCGCTCAAAAGCCGCCAACTGGCGGCGCTTCAGGAGACACTGCTTCGCAACCGCATGGAGGGACGGCCTGGGGTGTTGATCGTCGATGAGGCGCAGCGCCTTTCGATGGATTTGCTTGAAGAGGTGCGGCTGTTGATGAATCTGGAAACCCCGAAAGAGAAACTGTTGCAGATCATCATCTCCGGACAGCCGGAATTGATCGACATGCTGCACCGTCCCGAGCTGCGCCAATTCAAACAGCGGGTCAGTTGTCAGTGCAAGTTGACCCCGCTCACGTTTGACGATGCCCGGGAGTATGTCGGCCACCGGCTGGCGCAGGCGGGGTTGCCGCAGCAGACACTCTTCTCCGAAGCCGTCATCCGGCGGATACACGAATACTCCGAGGGTATTCCTCGCCTGGTAAACAGCATCTGCGATGCTTCGCTGCAAACCGGTTTTGCCGTCCACGCGCCTGAAGTTACGATCGCGATTATCGACGAAGTAGCCGAGGATTTGGATTTAAAACGAATGGTCCCGCGCGGATTAGAGCCGCTCGAGCCAATTGAGCCGATTCGGGTGGCTCCTCCTCCGCCCGTGGCCCGGCAAATAAACGGACAAGCCGCCGACTTCACTGACGGGGTCCGACTCGGGAATGGGAAGGGCCAGCATTTCGCCGAGAACCGCGTTCCGTTAGAGAGCTACGCCGGCCGGGAAAAAAATCTCAGTTTCTTTGCCCAGCTGATGGATCGTTGGAGATAGCCACCCCACCCCTCCCCGTACTACACGCCCGGTGCAGTACGGCTACCGATAAATAGGGACAACGTTCCGAATTGTGGCGTGCCGGTCCTCGCTGCCCGGCCGCTTCTCCCTAGCGCACAGCGGCTGCAGATTTTGGAAGCAAACATGCTAAATAGTGACAACCAAGACGATGGGCCCTCCCACAGTATCCGTAGTCATACCGGCTTATAACGCGTCACGCACGCTGGAGCTTTGTCTCAAGTCGCTGGCTACTGCGGACATGGTGCCTCTGGAATGCATTATCGTGGACGACGCTTCCACGGATACGACGGTCGAAGTGGCACGGCGCTACGGGGCCAAGGTTCTCTCCACGGGAGGACGCAAAGGCCCGGCCAAAGCGCGCAACCAGGGTGCGCGGGAAGCCAAGGGAGACATCGTGTTCTTTATCGATGCGGATATCTGTCTGCATCGCAATACTCTGTCGCGTGTAGCCCATGGATTTGCGGCGGACGCGGGAATCGATGCCATCATCGGATCCTATGACGACTCCCCCGAACAGCAGGACGTGCTTTCGATGTACCGCAACCTGATGCACCGGTATGTGCACCAGCAGGGACGGGCGGAAGCGAGCACCTTCTGGAGCGGTTGCGGCGCCATTCGCCGCAGTGTGTTCCTGCAGCACGGGGGCTTCGACGAAAGCTATTGCCGTCCGGCTATCGAAGACATTGAACTCGGCTATCGTTTGGTCGCGGCCGGCCATCGCATCCAGTTGGATCGCAGCCTGGAAGTGAAGCACCTGAAGCGGTGGACCTTCCTTAACCTGGTCAAAACCGATATTTTTGACCGCGGCATGCCATGGACAGAGTTGATACTCCGGGACGGCAACATGCCAAACGATCTCAACATTCAGTTGAGTCAGCGGGTAAGCGTCGCGCTGGCATTTCTGCTGTTCGGCTTTGCCCTGGCCGGCGCCCTCTATTACAAGGGCCTGTTCCTGGTTCCCCTGCTAGCGCTGATGCTGTTCGTCTTGGCCTGTTATTGGGTGGAAACCGCGGTCTACCGGACAGGTAAAGGGATCAAGATTTTCTTCACTTTGATGACGGCGGCATTTACGGTTTCGGCCGAAGTGCATCATATGCGGTCGTTGATTCCGCCTGTGCTGGTGGGCTATTTCCTCCTGCTAATACGCTACCGCTACGGGTACCGGACGGAGATTGCCAGGAAGGTCAGCGGAATCGCCTACGCCCTGTACCTGGTAGGCAGCGTGGGGTTCATTGCCATGCGTCTTCCGGCGCGTGTGCCGATCGTTTGCTTCTTCCTGATGCTGCTCGGTATTGTCGCGATCAACCGGAACTTCTACCTGTTTTTGGGACGGCGGATGGGTTGGTTGACCGCGTTGACTGCGATCCCCTTTCACGTGCTGTTTTATTTCTACAATGGGTTGGCTTTTCTGACCGGCTTGGCCGCATACGGGTTTCGCTGGGTGCGCACCGGCCGCTACAAAGCTGCTCGAGGCGAGGTCAATTGAGCACACCGCAGGTGACTGCGATGGCCGACACAGAGGGGAGACGGTAACGGACAGACATCTGTTCCATCCGCGCAGACGATGCAGACCGATGCCCGCTCACCCATAGACCTCAGCGCGAACACCGTTGGCGTAGTCCAGCCAAACGGGGAGCCGCGAAGAATCGGGCAGCCTGGAACACGGCGCTTCTGGTCACGACCGTGGTTTTGGGGCTTTGCGATCGCGCTGGGTTTCTCCGGCTGGGGAATGCGCACCGTCGGCGCCTACAACGTAATCGAAACCGATGCGGCGCGGCACGCCATGAACGGCGTGTTTTTGCGCGACCTGATCGCCAGTGGACAATTCACGAATGCGGTGGCCTATGCCCGTAACTATTACGCCCACCTGCCGGCCCTTTCGCTGCCCTATCATCCGCCGCTGTTCCCGCTGATCGAAGCCCTGTTTTGCGCCCTTTTCGGAGTCAGCATCTTCTCGGTGCGCCTGGCGGTGGCGGTCATGGTCGGGGTGTCGGCGCTCACGCTGTTCGGCCTGATCCTGAAGACCCACCGGTCGGCCTGGATCGCCGCCTTTTCTACCATCACCTTCTTTTGCCTGCCGGAGTCGCTGTGGTTGAGTGCGGACGTGATGCTGGAGTTTCCCACCCTGGCGTTCACCTTGCTCGCGCTCTACTGCCTGCAAGCGGTGGATCGCGAGTTCAGCGTGCGGCGTGCGCTTTGCTTTGGAGTGCTGGCCGGCGCGGCAGTCTGGGCCAAGCAGTTTGCCGTGTTCCTGGGCGCGGTGCCGTTTCTCTACCTGATCATTCGGCGCCGCTGGCGCTTGTTTCTCAAGCCCGGAATCTGGGTTTCCGCGGGCGTTTTCGGGGCCATTGTGGCGGCGCTGATCGCGCTCTCCATTCCGGTGCACGGGGCGGGGGTCAACCAGGCGATTCCGGCTGCGCCTATCCCGCTTTACCTGGCGTACTTCCGCCTGTTCTTGCGCAACGTCGCGTTCTACGCGACGCACTACCGCGAGGTTGCCGGGATGGTAGGCCTTATTCTGCTGGCCCTGCCGCCGCTGGCCGTGGCGGTTACGTTCTGGCGCAAGGGCCGCGATGTCTCCGCTGAGCCGGATCGCGACGGTGGCTCGCCCACGTTCTGGGACGAATCGGTCGTTTATCTGGCCTGGACGATCACCTCGCTCGGCGTCTTGTTTCTACTCCGTCCGTATGCCACGCGGTATCTCTTCCTGACTCATCCGGCGATCATCGTTCTGGGGTTCGGCTCGCTCTTCCGGCTTGCCCAACGCCTGCCGGGAGGCAAACAAACCGCACGGGCAGCGGCCCTGCTGCTTACCGCGTTTGCAGCTCTCCAATTCCCGCTGCGTACGGCGTTCCTACATGGTCCCGAAGACGTGGCGCGCGCGCTGGCTCCGGCGCGGGGCGTTCGCATTCTCTACTGCGGCGGAACCGACGGCGCTTTCGTGCTCAACTACCGGGTAGCCCATGCCGGCCTGGACTCCACCATCATCTCGGGCGATAAATTGCCCAACACCATCTTCGACTCGCCGGCGTTTGAGCAATTCGCCCACGATTACGGCGTGAATTATATCGTGCTCGAAGACGCAGCCGGATGGCGGCGGCCATGGCGCAAACTGATCGACGAACCGCTGCCTACCATGGTGCTCGAGCGACGCACCCAACTCGTTAGTTCCACCAGCCGTTGGAACGGAAGCCTGCAGGTCTACCGCTTTACCAATCCCTCCCCTCAACCGAAAAGCGATCTCGCCATGCGGATGTTCATGATCGGCGGAACCATGGACTTCAAGCTCTCCCGCTGAAAAGCCGATAGCCACGTCCATCTGGCCCGCAACGCATGAAAGCTCGCCGCACCGGTTGTGACCCAGTAGGACCTCTGGTCCGCCGCTCTAAAAGCACCGCCATTTCAACTCGCGTACTGGCTTCTTCGGTACCGCCGCCGACGGCCTCGAATCGAGCGCCTGGTACCTCCGCCAATCCCGTTGGCGTTCCCACGGAGCGACTGCTACGCGCGATAGTCACTCTCCGCTCAATCCCGACAAGCGGGCCGCCCGCTTGTCGCCGGTTCCCGAGGGCAACAACCCAAAGTCACTCTCGGTTCGATCCTGCGAACGCGGGCGGTTCGACTTGTCGGCGCGGGCTAACTTTGGCCTTTAGAGCGGTTCGCCTTCCCGGAATGCCTCGGTCCTGCCTTCCGTAGCCGTAATGTACCTAAGATTTCTATAAGATGGCTTGCTTGGCATCATACCTGCGTGTAGGGTCGAGATAAGCTTGTTTGGGGGATCGCCGAATCCCGGGTAGCGTCATTCCGAAGGAGATCGTAAGAATGAATATCAGAAGCGTCATACGAGATAAGGGAAGTATTGTATGGCCTCTCTTGATGGTGTTCTGCTCCGTCCCATTGATGGGACAGGAGGTTTTCGGCATTCCGCAAGCCGCGATCTCACCGGCCAGTTCCTTCGTTCTGGCGCGCGGCGGACAGGCTTACTTTTACAACTATGACGCCGGCCTGGTGGCGCGTCCTTTTTTGCGCGATGTCTATAAACCCTTCGGATTTTCCTTTGATGCCGAATATTTTCTGTACTTGAAGGCCAACGGAAACTTTCCCACTTTCGAACTCCACAGCCGCAACCTGACCAACGGGACGGACCGGCAGATCGCCGACACTCCCGTACACCACGCGGCGTGGTCTCCCGCCGCCCCGGTGCTGGCGTATCTGTGGGTGGATAAGGCCGGCCGTGTCCATGTTTCCACCTACGACATGGCTTCCGGCGCAGACGCGGAAATCGCCAGCGGGCAGGTGAGAGCCGATTTTCTGGAATGGTCGGCGGACGGGTCCGAACTGATGTACATGGAGAGCGCCGGCACCCAGCGCTCCTTCGAGAACGGACAGTTCACCTACACCGTGCACCGCTATTCCCTGCGCAATAAATCCGAGGATAAGATCGCTGCCGCCGATTGGGCGCAGTTTTCGGGCAACGAGCTGGTGGTGTTGAGCAACCGGGCCAGCCTGCCATACCGCACTGTGCCGAATCCGAAAGGCGAAACTATCCGGCGCTTCGTGATAAGCGGTAAGCAGATTTACGTCGAACTGTTCGAGTCGGGCCGGCCCACAGTGAAGCGCTGGAATGCGCGCACGGCAGAGTTCGAAGCCGCGCACCGCGGACAGATCTATCTCTCGACCGCGGGCGGAGTCGTCCTCCGCAGCTTCAGCGGTTTGGGTCCGGAATACTCTTATCTTCCGAACGACCAGCCGCTGCCGCAGCCTCAGGACCCGCTGCCTCCATCGGCCACCACCTTCAAAATTCCATTCAGCGGGCTGGCTTCGGTAGTGCAAGGTGGCGGCTCGTACGTAGATGGCTCCTGCGATGGGGCCCTCTGTTTCCTGGCGGCGCACGGCGGCAGTCTGGGTTATGCTATCGACTGGCAGCAGATGACCGATCAGCAGCAGGGTAACGGTCACGTGCTGGCTGCGGCCGATGGTACGGTCGCGGTGGCCCGGACCAATGTCACCTGCAACACGGCAACGCCGGGCTGCATGGTCGGCTGGGACGACTACAACGCCAGTTGCCCGGACAGCAATCTGGGGGCGGGCAATTTTGTGGTGATCGCGCACCTCGACGGCACCTACTCGCTCTATGCGCACCTGAAGTCGGGCAGCGTCCAGGTGTCGCCGGGCGAGACCGTTCATCAGGGCAGCTACCTGGCAGACCAGGGACACTCGGGCGTGGCCGGCGCTTATAACAACTACCTGAGCTGCGGTGACCATCTCCATTTCAGCCGGCAAATCGGGCCTGGAATCTGGGACCAGTCGGTGCCGACGGATTTCGTCGAGACGCCGTGTCTACTGGGCTGCTCGACTCCCTACAGCTCGTCCAACATTGAACTGGTCGCCGCCCCGCAGTTGACTGCCATAACGCCGTCCACATGGACTGCCGGCAGCGCGGTACAGGTTACCCTGACCGGGCAGAACTTCATTTATGGCAGCACGGTTTCGGTGAGCAACCCGAGTATTGCCGTCAGCGGCGCGAAGATTCTCAGCGCAACCCGCCTCACCGCCGTCCTGACCATTCCTGCGGGTACACCCGAAGGGCCCTATTTCGTCACCGTCTCGAGCTCCAACGGGTTCAGCGACGCGGCTGGCTTTTCGGTGGTCATCCCGGCTCCCGGCAGCGGCGCGCTGAACGCCAGTGTAACTACACCGGCGAATACCCAGCAGTTGACGTTGCAGGGCACCGGCGATTGGGCCCACTGGGGCCACGCCACCGTGCTCAGCTTCAACCACAAGGCGGGGACCGCTTCCCGGATCAGCAATTTCGCTCCGGTCGGAAACGGCGCTCCGAGTCGTTTTACCGGTGGCCCCGTGCTCTATACGTGGACAGACGGAACACCGGTCGCCGCGGCCTCTTCGGGACCCAGCGCGATCTCGGTGGCCGGACAGAACAACGGCTTTCAGATCACCGCGCCGGCCGACACCACGCCTCGGACCCTGAAGGCTTACGTGGGAGTCTCTGGGGCCCAGGGACAGATGCGGGTAGGACTGAGCGATGGCAGCGCGGTCGATTACATCGACTCATCACTGAACAACAGCGGCGGTGTCAGCGCCGCTGTCTACACAATCACCTACCAGGCAGCTTCGCCAGGCCAGACCCTGGTCGTTACCTACACGCAGGTGACCGCCACTGGCAGCATCAATCTCCAGGCTGCAACCCTCGAAGGCAGCTTCGCGGCGCCCGAGTTTACGCTCACCGTGCCGCCCTCCGTCGAAGTGCAGGCGGGGACGGTGGACAATCACGCGGTGGTCGTCTCCGGGTTCAATGGCTTTAGCGGCAGCACGGTACTAACGGCAACAGGCATGCCCCCGGGAGTCACCGCCGATTTTTCTCCCGCAACTCTCTCGGGCGCGGGTAGCTCCACAATCGCTATCACGGTGCCGGTGGGGACCCTTCCCGGCACATATTCGCTCACGATTTCGGCCACCAGCGGCACCGTCACCCGCCTCGCCAATCTCAACCTGGTGGTGATCGATTTTTCGCTGGCAATCACGCCGGCCACGCGCAGCGTGATTGCTGGGGGATCGGTCACCTATACCCTGATCGGGGCCGCGCCATGGGGTTCTCCGGGCAGCGTTTCCTACTCTGCCAGCGGACTTCCGGCTGGGGTGAGCGCCTCGTTCAGCCTGGCTTCAGCGGCATTCAATTCCCAGGTGCTGATGACGCTGGCGGCGGGCGGAGTATCGCCGGGCAGTTATCCCATTACGGTCACGGCCACCATCGGAACCATGAGCCATTCCTCGCCGGTAACCCTGGTGGTAACGCCCGCGATAAGCGGCGGCAGCTTGACCGGCTCCATGGCCACTCCCTCCGGTACCGCGCAATTGACCACCGCCGGCACCTTGGATTGGGCCCATTGGGGACTCACCGCGGCAACCGATTTCAACCACAAAGCGGTCGCCATACCGCTGATCAGCAACTTCACCCTGGTGGCGGGTAATCTATACCGTTACGCCAATAACAGCGTCGGATTCACCTGGACCGACGGCACCCCCACAGCGTCCGTCAACAACAGCACCACGGGCGTCTTCACCCGCGGCCAGGGCACCGGCTTCTCCATCGTGGTACCGGCCGACCCGACGGTTCGGGTTCTGAAGCTTTACGTAGGCGCGTTTCAGGCACAGGGCCGGATCGTAGCGCGGCTCAGCGACGGCAGCGCTCCGGACTGTGCGGATACCTCGTTGATTAACACCGCCGGGGTGACCACCCTCGGGGTGTATACGTTCAACTACAGCGCGGCAACGTCCGGGCAGACTCTGACCGTCACTTACACCCAGGAATCGGCCACGCTTGGCAATGTGACCTTGCAGGCCGCTACCCTTTCGAGCGATCCCGATTTCTCAGTCAACGCCTTGCCCGCCGCCCGAACCATAGTCACCGGCAGCAGCGCCTCCTACACCATCAACACCACGGCATTGGCGGGCTTCGCCGGCAGCATCGGGTTTACGTTAACCGGACTCCCGTCGGGAGTCACCGCCGGATTCAGCCCGGCAACGGTCACCGGAACCGGGTCCTCCACCCTCACTCTCACCACGACCGCGGCGGTAGTGCCGGGGACGTATCCCCTCACCATAATGGGGGCCAGCGGCACGCTATCCCACACCACGGGCGTGACTCTTACCGTGATTCCTCCGGCCACCGGCGGCACGTTGAACGGAGCTATGGCCACCCCCGCTGCCACGGTGCAACTGACCACCGAGGGCACTTTGGATTGGGCGCATTGGGGACTCGCCACCGCTACCGATTTCAACCACAAAGCAGTCACCCAGCAGATCAGCAACATCACGATGGTCGGGCCTACGGCGGCTGCGCGCTATGCCAATAACTCGACCGGCTACACCTGGACCGACGGCACGCCAACCGTCTCGGCTACCAACACCACCACCGGTCTTTACGTGCCCGGGCAGGGCAAGGGTTTCCAGATCACCGTTCCTGCCGATACCACGCCGCGGACGCTCAAAGTTTATTTGGGCGCATGGCGCACACAGGGACAATTGGTAGCTCACCTGAGCGATGCCAGCGCGGCCGATTACGCGGATACGTCGCTGAACAACAGCGCCGGAGTAACCACCGTCGGTGTGTACACCCTGACCTATGCGGCCGCTTCGGCCGGCCAGACACTGACGGTCACGTACATTCAGAATACGGCCACTAACGGCAACGTCGCGATCCAGGCGGCAACTTTATCGACAGCGGCGCCGGACTTCAACGTCAGCGCGAATCCGTCGAACCAGAACATAGTGGCCAGCGGCAGCGCAACGTATACCGTGGACGTAACTGCGGTGAACGGATTCAACGGCATCACCGGGTTTGTGGCCGGTGGTTTACCGGCGGGTGTCACGGCATCCTTCAACCCCACCACGGTAACCGGCAGCGGCAGTTCCATCATGACCTTGAGCTCGACCGCGGCTGTGGTTCCGGGAAATTATCCCATGACAGTCACAGCCACCAGCGGCAGCTTGGTGCACACGGCGAATTTCAACCTGACGATTACGCAGGTTGCTGATTTCAGCATCGGTGTCACACCGTCCAGCCAGAGCGTCGCGGCCGGCAGCAGTGCCGCATACACCGTGAACACGGCGGCGTTGAACGGATTCAGCGCGAGCATCGGGTTTGCGGCCAGCGGTCTTCCGTCTGGGGTTACGGCATTCTTCAGTCCGCCCACGGTAACCGGCAGCGGCAGTACCGTGATGACTTTGAGTACGACGGTGGCGGCGGTGCCGGGAAGTTATCCGGTGACAATCACGGCCACCAGCGGCAGCTTGGTGCACACGGCGAATTTCAACCTGACGATTACGCAGG
>JBDTPR010000029.1:0-20238 GCA_039932635.1 Candidatus Solibacter sp. | reverse complement strand
GAAAATCTCCCCGGCCTCCCCGGCGATGGAGGATATTTCCTGCACGCCCAGTATCTGAACTTCCTCCACCCCATCACCGGAGAACCAATCAATCTTGAGGCAGCTTTGCCGCCGGGATTCTCGTAGAGCCCGGTAGCGACCGGTGGCGCAATGGCAACTCGCTTGGAGCGTAGCGGGGATGAGATGCGCGCTGTTGCTGGGACTATCGACCCTTTTACTGGCGCAGTAGCAGCCCCGTTTCGAAGTGCGAGCGCCCCTGAAGTGGGGCTGGCGCGGCCGGTCGCGGCGCAGGTCCACGCCAGGCCCGCATACTGGAGCGTTCAGTAGTTAGTAAAGACTCCTCCGGGGAACCAAGCCGGTGAAGACTCCGGCCTTCGGCCGGTGCACCGACTGAAGTCGGTGCGCAGACTGAAGTCTGCCCCACAAACTGGTATGCTGGCGGTTGGCGCGCGGGGCGCCATCCAGGTCCGCGGGAAGGACGGCGTCCACCCCGAATTCGTTGGTGAAAGCAGTTCGTGAGATGAACTCTTTTCTGGCCCGGCAAAGCGGACGGCGGGCAACCACGGCGCGCGCCTGAGGCGCGGCCAGGAAAGGAGCTCATATGAGTCAGAAGCCGCCGACTCGCGCGATGCGCGAGAATCCCGATCTCGATCAACTGAAGCGCCAGGCCAAGGAATTGCTGGAAGCCTATCGCGCTTCATCTACCGAAGCCGTGGCTGAGGTCATGGCCTATCACCGCACCGCCACGCCCGAGAACTTTGCGCTGCACGATGCGCAATTCGTGCTGGCGCGCGCCTACGGGTTTGAAAGCTGGCCGAAATTGAAGGCCGCCGTCGATGGGGTGACCGCGGCGCGATTGCATGAGGCCGTGGAGAGCGGCGATTTGCCGGCTGCCCGCGAGCTGCTCACGCGGCGTCCGGAGATTGTGGATATGGGTCGCGGCGAAATGCGCGCGGTGCACATGGCGGTGCTGCGGCGCGATCTGGAGATGACCAGGCTGCTGCTCGAATCCGGAGCCAATCCGGGCGGCGGGATCTGGCCCAATCGGGATGCGACCAGCCCGTATGTTTTGGCGCGCGAGCGCGGCTACGACGAGATTACGAGCGTGCTACGGGACGCGCGTGAGAAGCGGGGAGCGCGCGGTCCGAGCGGTCCATCGGAGGCGGTTCGCAAATGCCAGGAGGCGTTTGATTCCGGCAGCGAAGAAGCGCTGGTGGCGGTGTTCGAGCAGCATCCCGAGTTGGCGGAGATGTGCCCTCCCGATGGCCGGACCATGCTGCACCAGGCGGCAGGACTCGGCGCGCTGCAGTGGATGCAATGGCTGCTCGAGCGAGGCGCGGACGTCAACCGGAACTCGCGCGAGGGGTGGACTCCGCTGGATTATGCGGCTACCGGCCAAGGCGGCGACTGGGTCTTCGATAACGAGAAGTTCGAGGCTACGGCCGCGCTGCTGCTGCAACACGGCGGTCGATTGAGTGCGCTTTCCGCTGCGGCGTTGGGCCGCTGGGATTATCTGGAAAAATGCACTAAGCAGGACCTGGAAGGGAAGGGCGTGCTCGAAGCGGCCGTCAAGGGCAATCACTTCGATGTGCTGCGGCGGTTGCTCGACCTGGGGCTGGATCCCGATGAGCGCACGCAGGTGGGACACATCTCCGAACAAAGCTGGTCGGCGGGCGGTCCGCTGTTTCAAGCCGTGGTGCTGGAGCGCGTTGAAATGGCGCTCCTGCTGCTGGAGCGCGGGGCCGATCCGAATGCGAATGTGTGGACTGCGGGGTCGCCTGCGTATCGCGCGTACGTGGGTGGTGACGCGGAGATGATCGCATTGGTCCAGCGGTATGGCGGGTGGATCGACCCTGGATCGGCGGGTTATGCGCGTCAGACGGAGATTGCGCGCAAGATGCTGGCGGGGGAAATCGAGCCGCACCTGGAGCCCAGCGATTTCTCGGGCAATACGGTGGCGGAGCAGTTGTTATGGGGCGGCGCGAGCTCGCTGTGCGCGGAGATCGTACGCATGGCGCTGGAGCAGATTGACTGGGCGCCGGACGATGAACGCTGGTTCTGGATGCTTTGGCGGCCCGTGCCCGGCCATGAGGATTACGATGCTCAGAAGCAGGCGGAGAGTTGCGCGTGTGTGAAGTTGATTCTGGCGCGCTGCGGACCGAATCATCGCGCTAAGGGTTCCGGGCAGACTATGCTACACGAGGTGGTTTCACGCGATCACGGTGTGGGTGTGCAACTGGCTACAATTCTGCTGGATGAGGGCGCGCGCCTGGATGTTCGCGATGAGCTGCTGAAGAGCACTCCGCTGGGATGGGCTTGCCGGTGGGGACGCGTCGAGTTGGTGAAGCTGTTTCTGGCTCGCGGCGCGGATCGTGTGGAGGCGGACGCGGAGGCATGGGCTACGCCTCGCGCATGGGCGGAGAAGATGGGGCGGCCGGAGATTCTGGCTTTGCTTTAGTGAGGGAAAAGAGGCCTGCCTACGTGAGGGCTTCGCGCACCTTGGACAGGAGTTCGCTGGGGACGAAGGGTTTGGGGAGCCAGGTCAATTCGCCGGCTATAATTCCGCGGCTGCCAAAGGCCTCTTCCGCGTAGCCAGAGGTAAAGAGCAGGCGGATTCCGGGCCGGGCAACCCTCATTTTCTCCGACAATTCGATGCCGTTCATGCGCGGCAGGACGATATCGGTCAGCAGCAAGTGGATGACGCCGGGGTACTGCTGCTCCAACTCAAGGGCATCCGCGCCATTGGCAGCAAGCAGCACCTGATAACCAGCGTCCTCCAGAACCGAGCGAATGTACTGCACGACCGCTGCCTGATCGTCCACGATCAGAACGGTTTCCGAACCTTGCCAGTCCGTCGCGGAAACCGGGCCGCCAGGCTGTACGGAGGCACGGTCCGCGGCGCGCGGCAGATAAATATCGAACGCGGTACCCGTACCCAATTTGGTGGTGACTTCGATTCTGCCCGCGCTCTGGCGCACGATCTGATCGACCGTGGCCAGCCCCAGGCCCGTGCCACGTCCTGGTTCCTTGGTGGTGAAGAAAGGCTCGAACAATTGACGCTTGATTTCGTCGCTCATTCCCGAGCCGGAATCCGATACCCGAAGGCAGACCTCATCGGTCTCGACATTTTTCGTCTGGATGGTGATCTTGCCGCCGTGGGGCATGGCGTCGCGCGCATTGACCAGAAGGTTCATCAGAATCTGGTGCAACTGCCCGGAATCGGCCACGACCGGTGCCAGCTCGGGGCTGAGTTCGCTCTTGAGTTCGATGTCCTCGCCGAGCAGGCGGTCGAACATCTTGACGACTTCATTTACGACCACGTTCAAATCCAAGACCTTGGGCTGCGCCAATTGCTTGCGGCTGAGCGCGAGCAGATTCCGGGTCAACTCGGTGGCCCGCTCTCCGGCGGCGCGAACCTGCTTGAGCGCGGCCTCGTTCGCGGAACCTTGCGGCATCCGGCTAAGGAGGAGGTCGCTGTAGCCATTGATCACGGTGAGCAGGTTGTTGAAATCGTGCGCCACGCCACCGGCCAGCCGGCCAATGCCTTCCATTTTCTGCGCCTGAAGGTATAGCGCCTCCATCCGCTTGCGCCCGGTGACATCGCGTAGCGCGGCCTGGGTACCGACAATCTTTTCGTCCTCTTGCACGGTGGTGACTAAGGACTCGAGCCAGATCAACGTGCCATCGGGTTGAATGGCCTGGAATTCGTATTCGCCGGGCACGCTCTGGCCGCTCACGCGCCGGGTGTGTTGATCGCGCACCATGGCGCGCCATTCGGGGGCCACAAAATCTTCGAGCGCGATTTGGCGGATGTCTTTTCCCTGAAGGCTGAACCACTCGCGGAAGCGGCGGTTGGCAAAAATGAGGCGGCCGTCCAGGTCGTCCACGATAATGGCGTCGTTGACATTTTCGACCAGCCGCTGAAAGCGCGACTCGCCTTCGCGGAGGATTTCGCGCGAGTATTCCTGCGCGGTGGCCAGTTGTTCGCCGCTGCGTTCGGCCCTGCGCCTTTCGCGCCAGTAATTGAGCATGGTGACGGCCGGGAACTGGCAAGCCAGAACTGCCGTAACGGGCAGCGGAGAAAACAGGAGGCCGGTGGCGGAGAGGAGCAGCGTACAGCCCGCCCAGATTGCAGCCGCAGTGCCGAGGACGAGCAAGGCGCCCGACCAGGGACGCACTCGTGCGAGGAGCAGCGCCGTCCCCAGTCCGCAGAGCAGGGCGAGAGACAACTCCCACAAGTGAAAGCCGGCGGGCCGATTGAACGAATCGCCCTGGAGGAGATTATCGATGGCGGTGGCCTGGACTTCGAGATCGGGTAAGAGCGCGTCCACGGGCGTCGCCACCGGGTGGGGCAGGCCCAAAGCGGAGCCGCCGACGATAGCGATCTTGCCTTGCAGTGCCGGTGCTGCAACGCCATCGTTCAAGAAGGCGGCGGCCGAGAGATAGGGGAATGTGCGGCGCGGCCCGCGGAAGCGTAAGCGCAGGCAACTCGGACCTTCCAGACGAATTGCCTGGGTTCCGACACGCAACTGCGAGGCCTCGTTTTGGTTGAGGGTAAGTTGCATAGCGGTGGCGTGCCGGTAAACGGTGAAGGCGGCGAGCGCGAGGCTGGGGTAATGCTGCTCGCCGGATTCCACGAGCAAGGGAACGCGTCTGAGTTCACCGTCGGCGTCGGGCGCTCCATTCAGGAAGCCAACGGCAGCGGCTGTTTTGGAAAGGGCGGGCGTGCTGCAGAGGATGCCGGTGGGGTGGAAGAAACCGGGTGCCGACGCTTCCGCGGGACCGACGATGGCCAGCGGCAAGGGATCGACGGGACAGGTGGAAGGACTCGATGGAGGGCCCTCGAAGCGAAATGCGTGTCCGAGGACGACGGGCTTGCCGGAGAGCGCGCCGGCGAGGACTTCGTCGTTAGCGGCGCCGGGGAGACCCTGGACCGAGGGTGTGCCGCGGTCTTCCTCATGCAGGACCATATTGAGCACGACGGTGGCGGCGCCGCGATCCAGAAGGCGGCTCACGAGGCGGGCGAGAACATCTCTGGGCCACGGCCAGCGGCCGACTTGCGCCAGGCTCGGTTCGTCGATTTCGACGAGTACGATTTGCCCCGACGGTGTGCCGCGGCTAACCCAACCGCTCAGCACGTCGCAGATCTTCTCATCGGCTCTTTCCACAGTGCCGGGGCGCACCAGGAACAGGCTGACGACCAACACCGCGACAGCCGACCCGATGAGGGTAACACGCATGATGAGATTCTAGCGGACGATCACTTCGACACGTCGATTCTGAGCGTTGGCGACGTCTCGGCCAGTCTTCACCAGGAGATCGGCGTCGCCATGCGATTCGACGAAAAGATTGGATTCGTTCAGGCCTTGCGCGAGAAAAAGCTTGGCCACGCCGTCCGCACGCCGCACGCCGAGCCGGTAGTTGAACTGCGGGTCGGCCGTGGTGTCGGTGTGGCCGATCACGCTGATGGCGGTGGAGCGACGTTCCCGAATGGCGCTCATAATGGCGGGGAGCAGGGCCTGGGACTCGGGCAGCAGCACGTCGCTGTTTTCGGAGAAGTGAAGGGTGAAGGCAACTTCGGGTTTCGGAAGCGTATCCAGGGCCGCGCCGAAGACACGCTGCACGTCGGCCCGCTCCATGGTGATGGGCGGCGCCGGGGCGGTGTCGGCGCGTGCCACGCGGAGGGCCTGATAGGGCTGAGTCAGCGTCTGCGAGCCGGCCGAGTTGGTCAGGGTGATGCTGCTGGGTTTGCCGCCGGGGTCGGGCATGAGGACGACCACACTTTGCGGGGGCTGGGGCGGCGCGACCGGCGCTACTGGCGCGGGCGCCGAAGGCTGTTTTGTGGCGCACCCGGCAGTGAGGAGAAGCAGCCCTGCGATTGCGGCGCGGAGTTTGTTGGATGTAATCAGCGCCATGGCCTATTGCATTCCTTCGAGCGAAACCGCAATGTGGGTTCCGCGCAGGCCGAGCACGCCTACCGGAGTCTCGACTGTGGCGGACCCGGGGGAGAACTGCGCGATCTTTCCGGAGATGTAGGCCATGACGCCGCGACCGAGGCGCAGCAGAAGTCCGAACTTGCCGGCTGCCGGATCATAGACGAATTGATCGATTTTCAACTCTGTGTTGGGCCCAAGAGATATGCGGGTGCCGTCCTGAAGAATGGCTCCCAGGCGGCCGCCGGCAGGGGTCTGCAGGGTGTCGTTGAGGAGCAGGTGAAATCCTTCGCGCGCCGGAATGGTTTCCGAGCCGCGATGCACGGTGGCGCCGCCTTCGGCAGTCTTAACGCTCCCGATGACGGTCTCGGCGCCCTGGAGAGATAAAAGTGAGCTACTGAGGACGAGAAACCAGCAGGCGGCTTTCCAGGCTAACACTTTCACCTCAAACCCAGATCAATTTGTGGTCCAACGCTAACACAAAGATAGGGGACAATCAATCGGGTCTTCCGGGTGGAGAGACGAGTTAGCGACCGCGCCGTGACGGTCCCGGCTCGGATTCGGTCGAGGCTCTGGTGGGTTCGCGGTGTTTCAGTCGAAACGCTTGTCGTCGGCCGAGGGGCCGTAGAGGGCTGGTACGGTTGCTCCCAGCAGGCGCAGGTAGACGGTCATCTGCCCGCGGTGATGCGCCCAGTGATTCATGGTGTCGCGGAGCATCTGGTGGCGCGGCGTCTCGGCGACCACTTTCCCGGCCGCGAGCAGTTTCCAATTGGTCTGCAGGTGGGCTTCGGTGGTTCCCTCCAACGCCTCCCTGGCCTGGGCTGCGGATTGCTCCAGGAGCGCAATGTACTCGGCGCTATTTTTGGGTTGGGCGCGTTCGGGCCTGCCGCCTTTGGGCGCCACATCGAGTTCATCCTGGCGAACGATCATCGTAAACCAGGTGGGGATGGTTGCCACCATGTCTGCGAGATAGCCGAACTCCATGGATTTTTCGTGCGGTTTCCAACTGCGCTGGTTGGGGGGGAGGTTTTCCAGCGCGCGACGGCTACGCTTGACTTCGCGTTCGAGTTCGGAAAGGAAGAGTTTAATTAGCTCCATCCTTAAATTAGTGCAGGCGCCATGCCACTGAGCGTGCACGAACGGTTACGGTCTGGCGACGGTCGCAACGGCACCGTCGAGGACTTCTACCTGGAACCAACCGTCCTTGCCGCGATAGGTGAGCGATTTGCCGGTGGTGTTGGAGATCGACATGGTGGGAGGGCCGAAGCGGCGGACCAGATCGTCGTAGGCCAGGCCCGATTCGATGGCGACGGCGTCTTCCCAGGTTGGCGGCGGCGCCGCGGGCGTCGAGGGTGCTTTGGCCGCCGGCTCAGGCGCGGCGAAGACAGTTTGCAGTGGGGAAGATTGGTGGCCGGATTTGATGGTTTTCTCGAGGCTGCCGGAGAGTCCGCTGAGGGACTTACCGATACCCCTGGCGGGGGCGGTGGTGGTTACGGCGCGCGCCGCGCCGAGACCCGCTTCGACACCCGCCTGCCCGGCGGCGGGGCGAGCCAGTGCCAGGCAAAACGAAAAGGGAACCAAGAAATATGCCAGCGATCTCGTCATTCCACGCTCCCAGGGCCAGTCTGGCATGTCGCGGGTCCGCAGTCATCGCTGCCGAAAGTTAATCGCCGGGCCGGTAGATATGCTCTCCGGCGGGTACCGCTGTAGAATCTTGGTTGTGATGATATCTCGACGGACGGTTCTGGGTGCGGTCGCTTTGGCGGGGTCGGTAAGTGGGCAGGGGAGGGTTGGTTCGATGTACGGCTTGATTGGGAAGATGAAGGCGGTGGCGGGGAAGCGGGACGAGTTGGCGCAGATTTTGCTGTCGGGGATCGGCGAGATGCCAGGGAATCTGAGTTATATCGTGGCCAACGATCCGAAGGATTGGGACGCGCTGTGGATCACGGAGGTTTGGGCGAGCGAGGCGGATCATAAGGCGTCACTCGCGCTGCCCTCGGTGAAGGCCGCGATTGCCAAGGGGCGGCCCCTGATCGCCGGGTTCGACGTGTCTTACGTGACGGAGCCTTTGGGCGGACACGGACTTTCGAAATAAGATTGTTTGTTTTCGGCCCGGTTTGCGCATGTCCGGGTATGAAGACATTACTTAGCGTGATTGGATGCGTCGTCACGGCGACTATGCTGCTGGCGGCAGGAGAGCAGGACCAGGATTTGCATGCTGCGCATATGGCGCAGAAGGATGCGCCGATTCCGGCGCGGCTGGTGGAACTGGTGAGGCTGGCTACGCAGCAGTACATCAATGTGAACGCGGCGCAGAATGCGAATTATCAGCCGGCGTTCGGCTGCGTCACGGGGCCCGATCACGGCGCCATGGGCGTCCACTATGTAAATGGCGGCTATGTGGGCGATGGCGACATCGATGTGTCAAAGCCCGAAGCTCTGATTTATGAGCCTACGAAGAACGGCATGAAGCTGGTGGGCGTGGAGTTCATCGTGGACGCGGCCGCGTGGCAGGCGAAGCATAAGGACGGGCCTCCGATTCTGGAGGGACAGCTTTTTCAGCTGGTGAATAGCCCCAACCGGTATGGCCTGCCTTCGTTCTACGAGCTGCATGTTTGGGCGTGGCGGGATAATCCCAATGGGGCGTTCGTGGATTGGAACAATAAGGTCACCTGCGAGGGGCAGTAGGCGGGTTTGGCCACGGATTCACACGGATAAGAAAAAAACAGTTAGTGACCGCTTCCTTACGGTCGCGGCTCTGATTGGGTCTCGGTCTCGGAACGTGAGGCGTTACTCGGATCGGAGGGTGGCGGCGGGATCCATGCGCAGGATTCGGAGGGCCGGCGCCAGGGTGGCTATCGCTGCTACGGCCAGGAGGAGGATGGCTGTGGCGGTGAAGGTCGCCGGATCGGTTTCTTTGATTCCCCATAAGAGGGAACGGAGATAACGGACCGACAGATACGAAAGACCCAAGCCGGACACGATGCCAACCAGCGATAAGAGCAACCCCGGCCGCATCGTGGCGATTACGGTTTGAGTGGGCGTGGCTCCGAGTGCGAGACGGATTCCGATTTCGTGGCGGCGCTGTGCGATGGTTTGGGAGATGAGACCGTAGAGGCCTATCGCCGCGAGGAGGAGGGCTAATCCGGCAAGGAGGGAAAACAGGGCGGCCAGGTAACGCTGGCTGCCCGTTTGCACGTCGCGAAGTTGATCGAGCGTGCGGAAGCGGGCGATGGGGAGGCGCGGATCGACTTCGGCGATGGCGTAGCGTATGGCGGCGCTGAGATTCGCAGTGGGTCCGTTGGTGCGCACCACCCATTTGGGCGAGAACCAGGTGTGCACCACCTGCAGGAAGGCGTCGCGGGTCTGAGCGGCGGGCAGGTAGATTGTCGGCTCGACGGAGAGGGGTCCGGCCTTCGCGGAGATGCCGCTGTGCTGCTGCACGTCGCCAGAGATGCCGACGATTTCGCGGCTGCCTCCACCGAGCGACAAGTGGCCTCCGATGGCAGCGCCGTTGGCGAAGTAGCGCGCGGCGAAGGCCTGGCTGACGACCGCGACCGGGGCGGAATCCGTGGTGTCGCTGGCGCGCAGGGCGCGGCCGGCGAGCAGCGGGATGCGCATGGTCTCGAGGTAGCCGGGGGTGGTGTAGACGACTTCGCCGGTGTGCATCTCGCGGTCGGTACCGTCGAGGGTGCGCACGCCGTTATTGAGGGGACGCTCGTAGGGCAGGGTGAGGGCGACGGCGGCGGATTCGACGCCGGGAATACGGCGCAGGCGGTCGAGCGTTTCGGAGTAGAGGCGGTTGACCGCGGGCACGGTGCGGTAGCGCGCGTCCTGGAGCGAGGCTTCGGCGGCGAGCACATTGCGCGGGTCGAAGCCGGGGTTCAGGCTGTTGAGCCAGCCGAGGGTGCGGACCATGAGTCCGGCGCCGATCAAGAGGACCAGACTGAGTGCGACCTCGGCGACGACCAAGGCTCCGCGCAGCCAATTACGGCGCGTGCCGGCGATGCCGCGGCCGCTTTCGTTGAGCACGGTGCGGATGTCCAGGCGGCTGGTGCGCAGGGCGGGCGCGAGTCCGAACAGGAGGCTGGTGAGCAGGGCGATGCCGAGCATGACGGCGAGCACGCGGGCGTCGAGTTCGATGGGATGCCAGAGCTGGTGCTTCTCGGCGCCGAGCTGCATGAGCCAGTCGAGCGCGAAGCTGCCGACGCCGATGCCGGCGATGCCCCCGGCGAGGGCGAGCACCACGCTTTCCATGAGGAGCTGACGGACGATGGCGGCGCGGCTGCCGCCGAGCGCCAGACGGGTGGCGATCTCGCGTCCGCGAGCGCCGCCGCGGGCGAGCAGAAGCCCGGCAATGTTGACGCAGCCAATCAGCAGGACCATGAGGACCGCGGCCCAGGTGAGGAGCAGTTCGGTGCGCGAGCCTTCGGTTTCGGTGGTCTGGAGGGGGAGGATGCGCTCCTCGAAATTCCGGTTCTCGAGAGGGAACGCCGAGTCGGCACTCAGGGCCTGGCTGAGCCCGCGCAGTTCCTCATTCGCCTGCGCCCAGGTGACGCCCGGGCGGAGGCGTGCGATCACCTGGTAGTTTGAGCCGCCGCCTTCGCCGGTGCGGCTGGGGCGGAGCGGAGTCCAGACGTCGACCGGCGACGTGGCGCGGAAATCGGGTGGCATGATGCCGACGACGGTGTAAGGCTCGCCGCGGAGGCTGATGCCGCGGCCGAGGACGCCCGGGTCGGCGTGGAAGGCGCGCTGCCAGAAGGCGTGGGAGAGGACGGCGACGGCGGCGCCCGCCGGGACATCCTCGGTGGGTGAAAACTCGCGGCCAAGGCGGGGGGAGATGCCCAGGACTCGGAAGTAGCCGGCGGAGACGCGCTGCTGCTGGATGTACTCTGGGACGTCGTTGGCGGAGAAGTTGGCTCCGTTGGCGCCGGAATTGGCGGCGACATCGAGGCCGGCAGCGTGGTCGCGGACGGCTTCGAAGAGGGCGCCGGTCTGCGAGGTGTCGATATCGGCTGCGCCCGCGCCGAAGGTGGCGGTGGCGACGACGGCGAGGCGTTCGGGGTGGGGATAGGGCGCGGTGCGGAGGAGGACGGCGTCCAGGACGCTGAAGACGGCGGTGTTGACCCCGATGCAGAGCGCGAGCGTGGCGACGACGGTGAGGGTGAACCCGGGGCTCTTGCGGAGCTGCCGAAGGGCGAAACGGGCATCGGCGAGGAGGGCCATGCAGGTGGGTGAGCATGCGTGATGCCACCCACCCGGGGTGGAATGTCTTTGGATCTGGAGGGTTACCGTGCCAGGGGAGCGGGGTGGTGTTCGCTTGCGGGACAGAGGCGGCCAAAAGCGTACAAAAACACTGTTGCAAATCTCTCCTTGACAACGAAACTGTAACGTTTGCAACGCGTTCCCCGTAACCCCAACATACTATATGGGGATATAATTCTTGACGTGCTACTACATATGGGGGCATGATTACGAAGGCCCTCACCGAGCCGAATTCCCCCCGATTAGGAGTGGCGATGGGACAGCTATCCGTAGATTTGAGTGCGAAGATGGAATTATTGAAGACCGAAGAAACCAAAAAGACGAAGACGGGAATCGAATTCCCGCGATACTTTACCACCAAATTGGAGGCTGGGAAGACACCGTACGACGACGTCCAATGGGAGACTCGTACCGCGTCCATCGGCAATGACAAAGGTTCGGTGATTTTCGAGCAGCGCGATGTGGAGGTGCCGGTGGACTGGTCGCAGACCGCCACCAATATCGTGGCGAGCAAGTACTTCCACGGCAAGCTGGGCTCTCCGGATCGGGAGACGTCGGTGGCGCAGTTGGTTGGGCGCGTGGTGGATTCGATCGCGGATTGGGGCAAGAAGGACGGGTACTTCAAGACGGCGCAGGACGCGGAGAATTTCCGCATGGAACTGGCGCACCTGATGCTGACGCAGAAGGCGTGCTTCAATTCGCCGGTGTGGTTCAACGTGGGCGTGAAGGAAACACGCGGCTACGGGTGGATTTACGACGAGCAGACGAAGCGCGTGACGAAGCTGGAAGGCGTGTCGCGGCCGCAGTGCTCGGCGTGCTTCATTGTGAGCGTGAAGGATTCGTTGGAGAGCATTCTGGATCTGGCGAAGACCGAGGGCATGCTGTTCAAGTGGGGTTCGGGGACGGGCTCGAATCTGTCGGCGCTGAGGGAAGAGGACGCGATTCTCTCGGGCGGCGGACGGGCGAGCGGTCCGCTGAGTTTCATGAAGGGCTTCGACGCGTTTGCCGGCGTGATCAAAAGCGGCGGCAAGACGCGGCGCGCGGCGAAGATGGTGATCCTCAATGTGGATCATCCGGACGTGGATAAATTTATCTGGTGCAAGGCCAAGGAAGAGAAGAAGGCGTACACGCTGGTGGAGGCGGGGTACGATGCTTCGCTGGACGGCGAGGCGTACAGCTCGATCTTCTTCCAAAATGCCAACAACAGTGTGCGCGCCACCGACGATTTCATGGAAGCGGTGCAGCGGGGCGAGGACTGGTGGACGAAGAGCGTGTCCACGGGGCAGCCTGTGAAGCGTCACAAGGCGGCGGATTTGATGCGTTCGATCGCGGAAGCCACGCATCAGTGCGGCGACCCGGGCATGCAGTTCGATACCACCGTGAATAAGTGGCATCCGTGCAAGAATACGTCGCGGATCAACGCTTCGAATCCTTGCTCCGAGTACATGTTCCTGGACGATTCGGCGTGCAATTTGTCGAGCCTGAATCTGATGAAGTTCGTGGGACCGGACGGGCAGTTCGATGTGGTGGCCTTCCGGCACGCGGTGGACACGATGATTCTGGCGCAGGAAATCATTGTGGACAATGCCAGCTATCCGACGGAACGGATCGGGCAGAACTCGCACGACTACCGTCCGCTGGGCTTGGGGTTCGCGAATCTGGGCGGACTGCTGATGTCGATGGGGCTGCCGTATGACAGCGATCAGGGGCGCGACCATGCGGGCGCGATTTCGGCGATCATGTGCGGGCAGGCGTATTTGACGAGCTCGCGGATTGCGGAGGCGGTGGGGACGTTCGAAGGGTATGCGGCGAACCAGCAGCCGTTCCTGGATGTGATCCGCATGCACCGGGATTCGGTGAACCGGATCAATCCACAATATGTGCCGACGGCGATGATGCAGGGCGCGCGCGAGTGCTGGGACGATGCATTCGCCAGCGGCAAAGTGAACGGGTATCGCAATGGCCAGGTGACGGTGATCGCGCCGACGGGGACGATCGGGTTCATGATGGATTGCGACACGACGGGCATCGAGCCCGACCTGGCGCTGGTCAAGTACAAGAAGCTGGTGGGCGGCGGCGTGATCAAGATCGTGAACAACACGGTGCCGGCCTCGCTGATCAAGCTGGGATACACGCCGGAGCAGGTGGAGAAGATTGTCACGCACATCGATTCGAGCGGGACGATCGAAGGCGCGCCGGAGTTGAAGCCGGAGCATCTGGCGGTGTTCGATTGCAGCTTCCGTCCGCAAAATGGCGTGCGGTCGATTCACTACATGGGGCACGTGAAGATGATGGGGGCGGTGCAGCCGTTCATATCGGGAGCGATCTCGAAGACCATCAATATGCCGGAGGAGTGCACCGTCGAGGATATTATCGCGGCGTACACGGAGAGCTGGAAGATGGGGTTGAAGGCGGTGGCAATTTACCGCGACAATTCCAAGCGCGTGCAGCCGTTGAGCTCGGGATCTGGCAAGGGCGAGAAGAAGAATGCGGGCGCGGTGGCTACGGCCGCGGCGGCAGCTCCGGTGGAGCGCGTGGTGTACCGTCCGGTGCGGCGGAAGCTGCCGGACGAGCGGCGCGCGGTGACGCATAAGTTCTCGATTGGCGGCCACGAGGGATACATCACGGTAGGGATGTACGACGATGGCGCGCCGGGCGAGATTTTCATCACGATGGCGAAGGAAGGGTCCACGATCTCGGGATTGATGGACGCGTTCGCGACGGCGGTGAGTTTCAATTTGCAGTATGGAGTGCCGTTCAAATTCCTGGTGGATAAGTTCGCGCATGTGCGGTTCGAGCCGAGCGGGTGGACGGGGAATCCGCAGATACCGTACGCGAAATCGATCATGGATTACATATTCCGGTGGATGGGAACGAAGTTCCTGGGACCGGAGTATGCGATCACGGAGGCGGGCGATAATACGACGGTGTTGCGGCAGACGGAGCCCGATCCGCAGATCGCGCTGCCGTTCAGTGCAATGACGGCGGATGCTCCGCTGTGCTCGGAATGCGGGTCGATTATGACTCGGAATGGAAGCTGCTATAAGTGCGGAAATTGCGGCGGGACTAGCGGCTGCAGTTAGGATTTTTCGGTAGGTAGGTGGGGGAATCGCAAAGCTCTCGGACGCTGCGTCGTCCGGGAGCTTTTTTTGTTGGGGGGAGGCGGCTTGAGTCGGAAGTCGTTCATCCGTTGACGTAACGGTGTCATGCGAAGGCTCCTGGCGGAAGAGATTCGTAATTGGGGAATAGTAGATAATCTTCACGACGGTCTGTTCGTTGGGATCAAACCCTAGCTTTCCAGGCACCTGTAGCAGTGCACATAGGGCCATAAACTCTTCAGGGCTGTCGATTTTCAGCAAAAATGGCTGGCGCCCGGCAATTGTGACAGATGCACGAGCCAGACAGTGAGAGTGGCGTGGTGCGGTAACCATTTTCGCGGGGGCCAGTATTAAACTGCATGGGAAATTTCCTGCAGGACCTGCGCTACGCGTTCCGCACTCTGCGTAAGGCGCCGCTGTTCACCTCTGTGGCCGTGCTATCGCTGGCACTCGGGATCGGCGCCAATACCGCCATCTTCACCCTGGTCAATCAGCTGATCCTGCAAATGCTGCCGGTGCGCAATCCCGAGCAACTCGTGATGCTCGCGGGGCGGGGGTCGCACTACGGCAGCAACAACGGTCCCAACGCGCTCTCGTACCCGATGTACCAGGACATTCGCGATAAGAATCAGGTCTTCCAGGGGATGTTCTGCCGCAACGTCACCAGCTTCAGCCTTTCCCATGAAGGCCGCACCGAACTTGTTCAGGGTGAGCTGGTCTCTGGAAACTACTTTCCCGTGCTGGGCGTCGGCGCGGCGCTGGGACGGGTCTTTACCGCGCAGGACGATCTGATTCAGGGCGGCCATCCGCTGGCCGTTCTGAGCTATGGCTACTGGAAATCGCGCTTCGCCGGCAACCCCGGTGTGATCGGTCAGAAGATCGTGGTCAACGGATATCCGCTCACCATTGTCGGCGTCAGCCCGGAAGGCTTCGACGGGGTCGAGCCCGGCTACGCGCCGCAACTGCGCATTCCGATGATGATGAAGAGCCAGGTCAACGAAGGCTACTACACGCTGAACAATCGCCGGGGCCGTTTTGTCCAGGTCTACGGCCGGCTCAAACCCGGCGTCACGCTGCCGCAGGCGAGTGCCGGACTACAACCGCTGTTTCATCAGATTCTACGGATGGAGGTGGTGGACAAGGAATTCGCCAAAGCCACCGAGCATACTCGCCAGCAGTTCCTGCGCATGTGGATGGAGGTGATGCCCGGGTCGAAGGGCCGCTCCACGCTGCGCCAGCAGTTCGCCAATCCGCTGCTCGCGCTGATGGGAATCGTGGCGCTGGTGCTGCTGATTGCCTGTTCCAATGTGGCTAATCTGCTGATCGCGCGGGCGACGGCGCGGCAGAAGGAAATCGCCGTGCGGCTCGCGTTGGGCGCCAGCCGGCGCCGCCTGATTCTCCAATTGCTGGAAGAGAGCCTGCTGCTCTCGGCGATCGGCGGCGTGCTGGGAATCGGCCTCGCGATTCTGATCAATAAGGCGCTGATCGGATACCTGCCGCACGGCGTCTCGCAACTCACCCTGACGGCGACGCCCGATGCGCGCGTGCTGGGCTTCACGCTCGGCGTCAGCTTGCTGACGGGCATTCTTTTCGGCCTGGCTCCGGCGATCCAATCCACGCGGCCGCAACTGGCCGGCACGCTCAAGGACCAGGCGGGCGCGGTGGTGGGCGGCGCCAGCGTGGGCCTGCGCAAGGCGCTGGTGGTGGCGCAGGTGTCGCTGTCCCTGCTGCTATTGATCGGCGCCGGGCTTTTCATTCAGAGCCTCAAGAACCTGCAAGGCGTGAACCCGGGTTTCGAAACCCGCAGCCTGCTCTCCTTCGCGCTTAACCCCACGCTCAACGGGTACAAGCCCGAACGGAGCCGGCAATTCTACAAGCAGCTCACCGAGCGCCTGGGCCGCATCCCCGGCATCTCCAGTGTCACTCTCTGCGTGATTCCGCTGCTCGACGATAACGAGTGGGACAGCTCGGTGACGGTGGAAGGCTACTCCGTCAAGGAAGGCGAGTGGGTGCAGCCGCACATGCAATTCACGTCGCCCGGCTTCTTCGAGACGCTCAAGATTCCGGTCATGCTGGGCCGTGACATCAGCGAGCGCGACGAGAAAGGCACTCCGATGGTGGCATTGATCAACGAGCGTTTCGCCAAGCGATATTTTGAAGGGCGCAACCCGGTGGGGCTGCACGTCGGCATGGGCGGAGACCCCGGCACGAAGACCGATATCGAAATCATCGGCGTGGTCAAGGACACCAAGTACGAGAGCATGCGCGACGAAGTCCCGTACGAACTCTATCGCCCTTACCGCCAGGTGGGATTCGTCCAGGGGATGACGGTCTACGCGCGGGCGCAGGGAGACCCGACGGAACTGTTCGCCGCGATGCGCCGGGCGGTCAACGAACTCGATGCCAACGTACCGATTTACGGGGTGCGCACGATGGAGCAGCAGCTCGATAAATCGCTGATGAGCGAGCGCCTGCTGGCATCGCTTTCTTCGGTCTTCGGACTGCTGGCGACGCTGCTTGCCGCCATCGGACTCTATGGCGTGATGGCGTACATGGTGGTGCGGCGCACGCGCGAGATCGGCATCCGCATGGCGCTGGGCGCGAGCCGCGGTTCCGTGGTTTGGCTGGTGATGAGGGAGGTCCTGCTGCTCTCGTCCATTGGGGTGGCGATTGGCGGGGCGGGCGCATATGCGGCCACTCGGCTGGTGCAGAAGCAGCTCTTCGGCATCATGCCGACCGACGCGCTCACGATGGCGCTCGCGGCGGCGGGGATCGCCACGGTCGCGATCGTCTCGGGATACCTGCCGGCGCGCCGCGCCACCGGCATCGACCCGATGCGCGCACTGCGCTGGGAGTAGTGTCATGCTGGGGATATGCGGGACCCCGAAACGATCGACACCGAGCTGATGGAAATCAGCGCGATTACCGACGACGTGCTGAAGCTCGAGCGAATCATTACCTGGTGCGCGACCCATCCTGATGAAGTGCCCTTCGCCATGCACCAGTTCATGAGCCGCGGCAGCAAGGCGTCGCGAGAGTAGTGGCGCAGGCTTTTATGGGGCGGACTTCAGTCTGTGTACCGACTTCAGTCGGTACACCGGCCGAAGGCCGGAAGCTTCCATAGTTTGCGGCTCGCCGCAAATGCGGGGCAGGCAGTCCTGCCTTGGTCGGAGCTTCGCTCCAGGCACCGACTAGAGTCGGTGCGCAGACTGAAGGCTGCCCCACAAAAGACAGCTGCAATCAAGCTCGCGTGTGTGGCCCGGGGGTGAAGAGAAGGAAGAGAACCTACTTCTTCCTTCTTGCCACCACGCGCACTTTTCGCGTCTGCGAGATTGCTCCGGCGGTCAACGCATCGTTGACGATTTCCGCCTGCTCCTGCTGGTGCCGCTTGCCGCTTCCGGTCGCGGGGCTCGCGCTTTCCGAGCGGCCTACGTAGCGGACTTCTCGGCGCGATGCATCCAGCAGCGGCTGGATCTGCTCCCGCACGAAGCGCCACGGACCCATGTTGCGCGGCTCTTCCTGCGCCCACACGACTTCGGCCGCCTCGCCATAACGCGCCAGAATGTCGCGCGCCTGATCGGCCGCGAACGGGTAGAGTTGCTCCACGCGGATCAGCGCGACGTGGTTCGCCTGACGCTCTTCGCGCGCCGCCAGCAGATCGTAGTACACCTTGCCGGAGCAGAAGACCACGCGCGAGACATTGGCATTGTCGGCGACGCCGGGGTCGCTCAGAATTTCCGTGAAGCCGCCCGTCGTGAAGTCGTGCAGCGTCGATACCGCTTTCGGATGACGCAAGAGACTCTTCGGCGTAAAGACGATCAGCGGCTTACGCGTGCCGCGGCGGTCGTGGCCGCCGTACATCTGGCGGCGCAGCAGGTGGAAGTATTGCGCAGGCGTGGTGCAGTTGCACACCTGCATATTGTTCTCCGCGCAGAGCGTGAGGTATCGCTCGATGCGCGCGCTCGAGTGCTCGGGACCCTGCCCTTCATACCCGTGCGGCAGCAACATGACGAGCCCGCTCGGCTGGCCCCATTTCTGCTCGCAGCAGGAGATGAACTGATCGATCATGATTTGCGCGCCGTTGGCGAAATCGCCGAACTGCGCTTCCCAGATCACCAGCGCCAGCGGCTCGGCGACGCTATATCCGAACTCGAAACCGAGGACGGCATATTCACTCAGCGAGCTGTCGAATACTTCGAAGCGGCCCTGGTCCGGCGAAATATGTTGCAGCGGCACGTACCGCTTACCTAACTCCGAATCGTAGAACGCGAGGTGGCGCTGGCTGAAGGTGCCGCGCCCGGAATCCTGACCGCTGAGACGCACCGCGGTGCCTTCGAGCGCGAGCGTGCCGAAGGCCAGCGCTTCGCCGAAGGCCCAATCCAGATTGCCGCCCTTGGCGATCACGTCGCGGCGCTTGTCCACGAAGCCGCGCAGCTTGGGATGCAGGTGGAAATTCTCGGGGAAATTCGTGATCCCGCGGATCACCCGCTCCAGCACCTGATGGTTGACCGCCGTGCGCGGGCAAAAGCCGCCGATCTCCTCGCCGGGCACCGCGCTGAGCTCCTGCAATTCGTAATGCTCGGCGCGCTCCTGCACCGCGTCGTAGGCGTCGGAAAGGCGCATGGCCAGTTCCTTGCGCACCGCGTTGCACTCGTCTTCGGTGGCCGCGCCCTCGCGCACCAGGCGCTCCTGGTAGAGCTTGCCGACGGGCGTGTGGTCCTTGATCTTGCGGTACATCAGGGGCTGCGTGTAGCTTGGGTCGTCGCCTTCGTTGTGGCCGTGGCGGCGATAGCAGATCATGTCGATGACGACATCTTTCTTGAACTTCTGCCGGTAGTCGAACGCGATCTGGAGCACGCGTATGGCGGCGTCGGGATCGTCTCCATTGACGTGGAAGATGGGCGCCTGCACGCCGCGCGCGATGTCGGTGGAATACGGCGTGGAGCGCGATTCGTCGGGCAGCGTGGTGAAGCCGATCTGGTTGTTGATGATCAGGTGAATGGTGCCGCCGGTGGAGTAGCCATCGAGTTGCGAAAGATTCAGGGTTTCGGCCACGACGCCCTGGCCCGCGAAGGCCGCATCGCCGTGGATCAGCACGGGGATGACGCGCTCGCGCTCGGTATCGCCGAGGCGATCCTGCTTGGGACGGACGATGCCTTCGACCACGGGGTCCACCGCTTCCAGATGGCTCGGGTTGGGCGACACGGAGACCACGATCTCGCGCCCGCTGGAGGTCCTGCGGACGCCGGTGGCGCCCAGGTGATACTTCACGTCGCCCGAGCCCTGGGTGCTGCTTGGGTCGATATCGCCTTCGAACTCGCTGAAGATTTGTTTGACGTCCTTGCCCACGGTGTTGGCCAGGATGTTGAGGCGGCCGCGATGGGCCATGCCGACCACGATCTCGTGGACATTGTTGGCGGCGGCGCGTTCCAGCAGTTCGTTCAGGATGGCGAGCGCGGTTTCGCCGCCTTCCAGCGCGAAACGTTTCTGGCCGACGAAGCGCGAGTGCAGGAAGTGCTCGAACTCTTCGCCGGACATCACGGCGCGCAGGATACGCAGGCGGATATCGCGATCCAGCGGCCAGTTGTTGGCCTCCGGTTCCATGCGCTGCTGTAGCCAGCGCTTCTGTTCCGGCACCTGAATATTCATGTACTCGCAGCCGACTTTGCCGCAGTACGTCTGGCGCAGGGTCTCCAGGATTTCGCGCAGCGTGGCGACGGCTTTCGGCGCGCCCTCGCCGATGGCTTCACCCAGGCTGCCGGTGAGAAATTCGCGATCCAGATCCCAAATGGTGAGGCCGTAGGTCTCGGGATCGAGTTCGGCGTGATAGCTCGGTTCGGCGCCGAGCGGGTCGAGATCGGCAATCAGGTGGCCGCGCACGCGGTAGGCGTTGATCATCTGCATGATCCCCGCTTCCTTGGCGATTTCGGCGTAGCGCGCGG
>JBDTPR010000028.1:0-21382 GCA_039932635.1 Candidatus Solibacter sp. | reverse complement strand
GCCGCGGCCAGTATTCCCCTCTTCCAATGCATCGTGGCTTCAATATACACCCGCGGCCCGCGTGTTATCGTGCCTAAAGATGCCCAAGATCTCCCGCGTATTGCTCTCCGTAACCGACAAAACAGGCATTATCGATTTCGCCTCCGCCCTCGCCAATATGGGCGCCGAACTCATCTCCACCGGCGGCACCGCGCGCCTCCTCCGCGACGCGGGCATTGCCGTCGCCGACGTCAGCGACGTCACCGGCTTCCCCGAGATGCTCGACGGCCGCGTCAAGACCATGCACCCCAAGATCGCCGGCGGACTGCTCGCTATGCGCGCCAACCCCGAACACATGGCCGCCATCGAGGCCCACGGCATCCTCCCCATCGACATGGTCGTCGTCAATCTCTACCGCTTCGAGGAAGCCGCCGCCAAAGCCGGCGCGCACCTCGAAGAACTCATCGAGAACATCGATATCGGCGGACCCACCATGCTCCGCGCCGCCGCCAAGAATTATCAGGACGTAGCCGTCGTCACCTCGCCCGCCGATTACCCCGCCATCCTCGAAGAACTGCGCGCCACCGGCGGCACTCTTTCGACCGACACCAAGTGGAAGCTCGCCCGCAAAGTCTTCCGCACCACTGCCGATTACGACGCCGCCATCAGCGCCCGCCTTGAGCAAATCGACGCTCCCGGACCCTTGCCCGGCGACCTCTCCCTCCGCGCCCCCAAACTTCTCGACCTGCGCTACGGCGAGAACCCCCACCAATCCGCCGCCCTCTACGGCCGCCCCGGCAAAGGCATCGCTGGAGCCGAACAACTGCAGGGCAAGGAACTCAGCTACAACAACATCGTCGATCTCGACGCCGCCTGGCAGCTCGTCAACGAGTTCGATCGCCCCGCCGTCGCCATCATCAAGCACACCAATCCCTGCGGCTGCGCCGAGCAGTCCTCGCTCGTCGAGGCCTATCGCAAGGCCTTCGAAGCCGATCCGGTCTCGGCCTACGGAGGTGTAATCGGCATCAACCGCCCCATCGACGAAGAGACCGCGCGCGAAATCGCCAAGACCTTTATCGAAGCCATCGCCGCGCCCGATTACTCACCCGAAGCCCTGGCCATCCTTGCCGCCAAAAAGAATCTCCGCCTCATGCGCGTAGCCCCCGGCGCCGATCCGCTGGTAGTCAAATCGATCTCCGGAGGCTACCTCGCGCAGACTGCCGACACCGCCAAACTCGATCGCGCCACCGCCGTCGTCAAGACTCAGCGCGCCCCCACCGACGACGAGTGGGTCGCCCTCGAATTCGGCTGGAAAGTTGCCAAGCACGTCAAGTCCAACGCCATCGTCTACGCCTTCGCCGGACAATCCGTAGGCGTCGGCGCTGGACAAATGTCCCGTGTCGATTCCGTCAAGCTCGGAGCTATGAAGGCCATCCTGCCGACGGCCGGAACCATAGTCGCCTCCGACGCCTTCTTCCCCTTCCCCGACGGTCTGGAAGAAGCCGTGAAGAACGGAGCCACCGCCTTCATTCAACCCGGAGGCTCGATGCGAGATGGAGAAGTAATCGCCGCCGCCGACCGCCTGGGAGTAGCCATGGTCTTCACCGGAGTCCGCCACTTCCGCCATTAGGCCTTCTGCCGTCGTGGGGCAGGATGGAATCCTGCGCGCCGGTTGTTTACCGGCGCTCCTCGCGGGCTTCGACGCTATCCATCTGTGCAAGCGGAGTACTTCCCGGGTTCATCCTCAAGGCGCCGGCGGTAGGGGCTCTCCCGCCAAGCGTCGTCCCACCAGGCCTCCGATAAGATCCGCGAAAGACCTTGCGCGACCGCTAGTTTATTGTGTTGCGCCAAAATGTGTCGTACTAGTTTTCCCCCGTTTGGGAGCGAATGAACGTATGTGGAAATACACATCGGCGAGGGAACAAAAATCTTCCGGCCTGCGTTGTAGCAACAGGGCCGTTCATACGTCTCTAAACTGGGACAACAATGGCAAGGAGATCGCTGGTGAGGAATTCGCTGCTCTGGATGGTAGGTGTTGCCGCGCTTGCGGGAAGCGCTTTTGGACAAGGCATGGTTGGCACGTGGCAGGGTTCGCTACCCGCGAACCAGGGTAGACCCCCGCTGCGTATCGTAGTCAAGATTACGCGCGAGGCCAACGAAAAGCTCACGGCGGTGCTATACAGCATCGACCAGAATGGGCGGCCGATTACCGCCAATTCCGCGACCGAACAGGGCGGGACTCTGAAACTCGGCATCGCTGCGATTGGCGGCTCCTATGAGGGGAAAATGAATGCGGACGGAGATTCGATCTCGGGCAACTTTACCCAAGGCCCCGCTCCGGTAGTTTTGAATCTGGTACGGGCAACCCCGACGACCACCTGGGCGATTCCCGACCCACCGCCTCCGCCGAAGCAGATGGCTGCCAATGTCGATCCCAGCTTCGACGTCGCCACGATCAAGCCCAGCGATCCCAATGCGCGCGGGCAGTCGATTCAGGTAGGGCGCGGTGGAGGCAACATGTTCACCACTACCAACACCACTGTGTCCGATCTGATTATTTTTGCCTACGGACTGCATGCCAAACAGGTCACCGGCGGACCCGCGTGGTTCGACTCCGAAAAGTACGACGTCACCGCCAAACCAGACCAGGCAGGCGTACCCAACGTCACCCAGTTGCGGACCATGGTAAGAAAGTTGCTCGCCGACCGCTTTCAGCTCGCCTTTCACCGCGAAGAGAAGGAACTCTCAGCCTACATCATCACAGTGGCGAAGAGCGGCGCGAAAATGGCCAAGGTCACGGAGCCTCGCGGCAATCTACCGGGATTCGGCGGCAGGGGCCCAGGTAGTATCGGCGTCCAGAATTCGACGATGGCCGAATTCGCCGAGTTCCTACAGAGCAGAATTCTGGAACGTCCGGTAGTGGACCGGACTGCCCTGACCGACCGCTACGACTTCACGCTGCAGTGGACGCCGGACCAAGCGCCGCCGGCTAACGCCGCTGGAGCGCCTCCACCCGCCACCCCGGTCGCGATTGCCGCGGACGCACCTCCCGACCTGTTCGGCGCCATGCAGCAGCAACTGGGCTTGAGGCTGGAATCCGGCAAGGCCCCGGTGGAGGTCCTGGTAGTGGACAAACTCCAGAAGCCCTCCGAGAACTAACGCCGTCTTTCAGCCGAGCATTTCTTTAATGACGTTGCCGCCGAAATCGGTGAGCTTTTCGTTCCGGCCATTGTGGAGGAACCACAGCCGGTTCTGATCGAGACCGAGCAGGTGAAGTATTGTCGCGTGGAAGTCGCGCATCGGGTAGCGCGCACCCACGCCGCGCAGGCCCATTTCATCGGTCTCGCCGACGATGGAACCGGGCTTGACGCCGCCGCCGGCGAACCACATGGTGAAGCCGTGCGGATTGTGATCGCGCCCGTCGCCGCCCTGTGACATGGGCAACCGCCCGAATTCCGCTCCCCAGATCACCAGCGTGGAATCGAGCAGACCGCGCTGCTTCAGATCCGCCAGCAGGCCAGCCACCGGGAGATCCGTCATGCCGCACATCTTTTCATGGTTGCCCACCAGATCCTTGTGCGCATCCCACTGTACGGAGACCGGCCCGCCGCCCGAGTACAATTGCACGAATCTCACGCCGCGTTCCACCAGGCGCCGCGCCAGCAGGCATCGCGTACCAAACTCCGCGGTACGCTTCTGGTCGATCCCGTAGAGTGCTCTGGTGGCGGCGGATTCCTTGGCCAGGTCCACCGCTTCCGGCGCCGAGCTTTGCATACGGAACGCAAGTTCGTAGGAACTGATACGCGCGGCCATTTCGGTGTCGCCATTCAGAGTGTCGAGCTCGTTCATCTTCTGGAGGAAATCCAGCGTGTGGCGTTGGCGCTGCGGCGTCATGCCTTCCGGAGGATGCAGATTGACGATCGGGTTGGCGCCCGATCGGAACACCGTGCCCTGATACACGGCGGGCAGGAAACCGGCGCCCCAGCAAGGCGTGCCGCCTTCGGGAGTGCCTTCGGGCTGCGGCATCACCACATACGCGGGCAGATTGTCGCTGGCGCTGCCAAGTCCGTAGGTGACCCACGACCCCATGCTCGGGTAGCCCATGAGAATGCGGCCGCTGTTGACCTGGTACATAGCCGGCGCATGCACCGTGCTGTCGGTGTAGAAGCTGCGCACGAAGCAAAGGTCGTCCACATGCTGCGCGATGTGCGGGAAGAGCGAAGAGACCTCGCGACCGCACTGGCCGTATTTCTGAAACTTCCAGGGACTGCGCAGGAGCGGCGTGTCGCCTTTGGTGAACTGGCTCACGATGGTCCCATAGCTGGGCGGCAAAGGCTGGCCGTGATACTTATCCAGCGCGGGCTTGGGATCGAACGTGTCCACCTGACTGGGCCCGCCGACCATAAATAGGAAGATCACGGACTTGGCTTTGCCGGCGAAATGCGGCGGCTTGGCGGCCAGCGGATTTACGCGGTCCGTCGCGATGGCCGGTGCTTCCAGCAGCGTCGCCAGCGCGAGTGAGCCGAATCCATGCGCGGCGCGGACCAGCACGTCGCGGCGTGTGACCGCGGGCCTCATATGAAAATCATGGGACATAGAGAAACTCGTTTCGATTGAGGATCGCCAGGCTGAAATCCGCGAGCGTGCCGCCGGTACGGAAGAAGTCGGCCGCGAGTTTCGCTTCCGGTGGACGCGGACGCCGCGCCAGCGCCAGCTGCCATGCGGTGTTGACCCTGCACGCACGATCTGCGCCGCACGCGTTTTCCAGCCGCAGTGCGAGTGCTTGTGACACCTCTTGCATGAAGCCGGAGTTAAACATCGTCAGCGCCTGCAGCGCATGAGTGGACACGGGACGCACCGGGCAGCTCGTGATGGTATCCGGCTGGTCAAACGCCGAGAGCAGCGGCAGGCGGACACTGCGTTTATTGAAGAGATAGATGCCGCGGCGATTCTGCACCCGCGGTTCCGGGTTCACGGGCCACAGCCCGTCGCGTTCGTACTCCGTGAAGATCAAATCGTACACTTCGGGCTCGATCGGTATACGCACCGGGCGGCCGCCCATCTCCAGATTCAGTGTGCCGGCTACCGCCAGCGCCGCATCGCGGATCATCTCCGCGTCGAAGCGCTTGCGGTTCATGCGCCAGAACAGGCGATTCCCAGGATCGAGTGCCTCCTTCGCGGCATCGGGCGCGGACGCTTGCGCGTAAGCGCTCGAGGTCACGATCAGGCGGTCGATCGCCTTGACGCTCCATCCCCGCTCCATGAACTCCGCTGCCAGCCAATCCAGAAACTCATGACTCTCGGGCTTTTCGCCCATGACTCCGAAATCGTTTGGAGTGCGCACCAACCCGCTGCCCATGCGGAATTGCCAGATGCGGTTCACCATCACGCGCGCGGTCAGCGGATTATCGCGCGACGCCAGCCACTCCGCGAATGCCGTCCGGCGGCCCGGCGACGCTGAGGGCAACTGCGTGCCGCGGCGCAACACGTAAGGCACTGCGGCGCTCACCGGATCGAGCCGGCTGTGTGGATCGCCCATGCGCAGAACAAAGCTCTCGGGCGCCGGATCGCCGGTGTTGACATAAGCGTAGGCGTGGGGCAGCGGGTCCGGCGCGGTCATCTTGATCTGATTGAGCTGCACACGGAGGCGTGCGCGTTCGGCCTGCACCCCGGCCGGCATGGCCTCGACGATTTCATCCCAGGTTGGGGCGAGCTGCTCCTCGGCGTCGGAGGCGAGACGCGTCTGCGCGGCAGAGCGCTTATCCTTGGGGACGTTCAACGCCTCCAGCAGCGCGGGCTCTAATTTGGCGCGGCGCTCTGCACGGATGCCCTCGTCGAAAGGCTTGGCCCGCGCCTTAAGCGCGTCTTCTACCGGCTTAAGACGCCCCGTGTACTCCTTCTGCGCCGCTTCCCACGATGACTTCTCTGCCGGCGTCGCGATCTCCACGTTCTTGCCCTTGGCCCCGGCGAACACGGCCTGGAGGGCATAGAAGTCCGACTGAAGGATCGGATCGAACTTGTGATTGTGGCAGCGGGCGCAATTTACGGTCATGCCGAGGAACGCCTGCCCGACGTTGGTCGCGATCTCCGTCAGCACCTCCTGGCGGCTCTCCTCGGGGTCGATGTTCCCGGCCACCAGATGCTCGGAACCGGCGCGCAGGTAGCCCGTCGCAAGCAGCGCGTCGCGGTCGCCTGGATACAATTCATCGCCCGCCACCTGCTCCTTAACAAAGCGGTCGTAGGGCTTGTCCGCGTTGAACGAGGCGATTACGTAATCGCGGTAGCGCCAGGCGTGCGGACGTTCCAGGTCGAGTTCGAACCCGTTGGTGTCGGCATAGCGCACCACATCCAGCCACTTCGACGCCCAGCGCTCTCCGTAGCGCGGCGACGCCAGCAGACGATCGGCCACACGTTCGTACGCATTGGGCGCGCGATCTTTCAGAAATCCGTCGACCTCTTCGGGAGTCGGCGGCAATCCCGTGAGGTCCAGCGTGACGCGCCGAAGCCACGCAGAGCGATCGAGCGGCTTGGAAGGCGCCAGTCCCTTGGCTTGCATCGCCGCCAGCAGCCACGCGTCGATCGGAGTCCGGACCCAGGGACTGCGTACCGTAGGGACGGCGGGCGCCTGCACCTTCTGGAATGCCCAATAGCGCCCGCGCGCACCGATGAAGGCGTCCTCGGGCGTGCTCTGTGCGCACAGGATTCCAGCCAGCAGGAATACGGCGCGGCGGATCATCGCACCCCCAGGGGAGCGAAGCGGAGAGTGAAGAGGAAAAACAAACTGCTAAGAATCTATCACGACCGCTGCGCCGACGGAGTTCAGTTTATGCGACGGATTTCCGGCGAAGACGTGGCGCCGTCCTGAATCGACCCACTATTTGCGCGCGGAGGGATCGCCTGTCGCCGGCGGTGCGTGATCTTCCTGCGCGGGCGGCCCAAGCAACTCCGTTAGCAGCGGCTTCAAGCCATCGGCCCACACCTGATAGCCCGCGATTGCGGGATGGAGTTTGTCGGCATTCATCATGCCTTCGCGCAACACTCCATTGGAACCGGCGAGTTGGGCGTTGACATTCAGGTAGCGCACCCTCTTGCCGTCGGCCATGCGGGCCAGATTGGCATTGATGCTGTCGATCGCCGGCATCACATCCATGTTGTCGTTGCGCGGAAAGATGCCGGTAAGAATGATCGTGGCGTCGGGAGCTTTCGACTGCATCGCGCGCAGTAGTCCCTGCAATCCGGTAGTCACGTTATCGACCACCGACTCGGCGCCCGCGGCCGGGATCCGCCCGCCGACGTTGTTCGTCCCCGCGAGCAGCACGATCACCTTGGGCTTGATGCCCTCGAGTTCGCCATTCTCAATACGCCACAGGATATTCTCGATGCGGTCTGCGCCCCAACCGAAGTCGGCGGCATTCCAGCCGTGAAAGTTCTTGTTCCAGTTCTCCAGTAACTGCGGATAGTCGGTCGCTCCCCAACGCCGCGTAATCGAGTCGCCTTCGAAGTAGACATCGATTCGGCCTTGTTTCGCCTTGGCCAGGAGCTGTTCGTGCGCAAGCTGAGAATTCTTGTCAGTACGCGGCGCCGGCTGATCAGCCTGCGCCGCGAGCAGCCAGATCGACGCGAGGCCGGCCAGCAGAATCTTCACTTAGCTTTGTCCTTGGACGCGCGCAGGAATTTGTCGGCCCAAGGGATGAAGTATTTCCAGTTGGGCGCATCGGTGTGCCCGCCGTCGTGCTGGCGCCAGGCAAGCTGTCCATCGAGCACACTGGTATTGACGGGCGGCATCTTCGCCGTGCGGTAATCCTCAGTAACGCCAAGGTCTTTGGCGCCGAGCAATTTGAAAACCGGCTGCGCGGCCACCGCGGCCATGTAGCTGCCCTGCTGGTCGAGCCACTTGGCGTCGCCCTTCTCCGGCACGCCGTAGCTCACGAAAGTAAGGCGCGGCGCGCAAAGCGCGATCAACTGGTGCGCGTCAACCGGCAGGTCGCCGGCGTTCTTGCTCCCGAAGGACGCGTCGGCAGTGCCGTACTTGAGGAAGTTGCCGGCCATCCAGTGATACTCGCCCGAGCCCGTGAGGTTTTCGACGGCCTCGCCCCAATTGCGGCGATGGAGTTTGGCGCCGCCTTCGCCGGAGGAGCCGATCAGCACCACGGCGAAGCGCTGGTCGAAGGCCATGGTGACGAGCGCGGCCTTGCCGTAGCGCGAAACGCCTTCGATGCCGACCTGCCTGGCGTTGACCGCCTTCTCGGTTTCCAGATAGTCGAGTGCGCGCGAAGCGCCCCAGCCCCAAGCGCGCAGAGAACCCCAATCGTCGGGCTTGCGCGGCTGTCCCTTGTTGACAAGCCCGATCACGCCCTTGGTGAGACCCGCGCCGTTATCGGCCTGAATGCTATTCGGAGCGATGCCAACCACACCCCATCCGGCGGCAATCAACTGCTGCATCGCGGGCGGGTCGGCATTCGGCGGCGGACCGGGAGGCGGAGTCGCCGGACCCCGTCCTGCCGCCGGCGCGCCCGGAGCAGCGGGGCCGCCGCGGCCGGGAAACACAGGAGCGGGGAACGCAATCTCGGGAATGCCGCGGCCGCCGAACATCATCATCACCGGCACCGGACCCTTCGCGCCGGCCGGCAGCACCAACGTCATCTGAATGTCGACCTTGACGTCGGGGTACGACGAGTTGTCCACGTGTCCGACAATTTGTTTGCCGATTACCGGCAGCCCGCCGACCTGCGCGTCCGCCGACTTCGTGACTTCCCACGTCACCTTCGGAGCGTTCGCCGGGATCCGCCCGATCACCTCGCGCTCGAAATCTTCGACAATCTCGGGGCGGCGCTGATTCTTCCACATCGCGGCACTGGTGACCTTCTTGCCATTCTTCAGGGTCATCAGGTCGGGAAGATTCGGGTAAGGATTCGCCGTCGACTCATCGTAATTGGCGTGATTGGGAGCGCTCTCGGTGCCGCTCGGTCCGGGGCGCAGCGCCTTGATGCCAAGCTGCTGCATCATGTTCTGATGATCTTCAGCAGTGGTCCACGCCTTGGTCTCGATGACGCTCTGCGCGTACAGGGCGGCCAGAAAGGTGACGGCCGTCAGCGTGACAGCCAGTCTCGTCGTGTACTTCATGCCTATCACGAGATCACACTTAGTTCGATGTGTCAACAAACTCAAGGCGGGTTCCCGTGCGCCCGCCGTGAGACTAGTCTTCCTCGAGTTGCCCCAATGGGATTTCGATTGGGCTAGCGGGAATCCGAAGCGTCGCATCGGTCACCGGAATGCGACCGTGCGCCGTATACACGATGCTTTCCAAAGTCTCCGGGTCCACAACCCAGACGTACCCCACGCCAAACTCCAACCACTCCGCGATGGTCTGATCGACCCGCAGCGGACGGTCCTCCGGAGACAGGATCTCGATAGCAACCAGTGGCGGTTCCTCGAAGATCGGTGTAGAAGGGCGAGGCCCGCTCACGATGCAGAGATCCGGCAGCTTGTATTTCCCCGGCCGCACCCTGGTCCGCTGTTCGGTGTAAACGTTCACGCCCCAGGCTTTGCGTCTGCGGAAGATGTAGGCTGCCAGCGCGGCCTGCATCCAGCTATGCTTTTCCGTACCCACGTGCCTCGCGATCAGGACGCCGTCCTCGAATTCGCAATCCGGTTCATACTGCGAGCCCAGGTACTCCTGCTCGGAAACCAGCGTGAGAGGTCGTGCGGCCATGCTCTGATTCTACCGCCCGCCGTTGTATTCTGAGCGTGGGGAACACTCATGACTCGCAGAACGATGATGGGCTTGCTGGGTACGGCGGGCGCCGCTTCAGCGCAGCGGACCAGACGCCGCAATGTGATTTTCATCCTGAGCGACGACCACCGCTACGACGCGCTCGGTTTCCTGAAGGCGCAGCCCTGGCTCAAGACGCCGCAGCTCGACCGCCTGGCCGCGGAGGGTGCGCATTTCAAGAACGCCTTCGTCACCACCGCGCTGTGCAGTCCTAGCCGCGCATCCATTCTCACCGGCGTCTACGCGCACCGCCACCGCATCGTGGACAACAACACGCCGATTCCGCAGGGCACCGTGTACTTCCCTGCGCACCTCCAAAAGGCCGGCTACAAAACCGGCTTCTTCGGCAAGTGGCATATGGGCGCGGAGACCGACGAGCCGAAGCAGGGCTTCGACCAGTGGGTGAGTTTTCGCGGCCAGGGCACCTACCTGCCCAATCCGAACGGACTGAACATCAACGGCAAGAAGGTCCCGCAGAAGGGCTACATTACCGATGAGCTGACCGACTACGCGCTCGACTGGCTGCGCACCCTTCCCAAGGAGCAGCCCTACTTCATGTACCTCTCGCACAAAGCGGTGCATGCGGAATTCCAGCCGGCGAAGCGCCACGAGGGCATGTATAAGGACGCCAAATTCATCTACCCGCCCACCATGGCGGAGGAAGGCGAGATGGCGCAGCATCGTCCCACCTGGGTCAAGAACCAGCGCAATTCCTGGCACGGCGTGGACTACCCTTACCACTCCACGCTGGACATCGCCGAATACTATAAACGCTACGCCGAGACCCTCATGGCGGTGGACGAAAGCGTCGGCCGCGTGCTCGACGAATTGAAGCAACGCGGCGAGCTCGACTCCACGCTGGTCATCTACATGGGCGACAACGGCTTCGCCTTCGGCGAGCACGGCCTCATCGACAAGCGGACCGCGTACGAGGAATCCATGCGCGTGCCCATGCTGGCGCGCTGCCCGGAGCTATTCTCCGGCGGCCGCACGGTGAAGGAAGTGGTCGCCGGCCTCGACATCATGCCGACCGTGCTGGCGACAGCGGGCGCACCTGTCCCGCGCGACCTCGATGGTTTGAACTTCCTACCGCTACTCCAGGACAAGCCCGTGCAATGGCGCAAAGAACTGCTCTACGAATATTATTGGGAACGCAATTTCCCGCAGACGCCCACCATGCACGCGCTCCGTGCCGACCGCTTTAAGTTCATTCGCTATCAAGGCATCTGGGATACGGACGAACTGTACGATATGCAGGAAGATCCTCTGGAAAGCCGCAACCTGATTTTCGATCCGCGCTACGCCGCCACCGTCAAAGACATGCGCGAGCGTCTCTTCGACACCCTTGAAGGGACCGGGGGCATGAACATTCCGCTACAGCGCGACCGCGGCGCCCAGCAGAACCTGCGCAATGCCGATAAGAAGAAAGGGGCGGACTTCCCGACAGAACTGTACAAGAAGCCGCCTGGTCCAGCGGAGCACAAATAGTCTTCAGCGTGCAGCGCAGCGCCGCAATCCCTAGAACACCAGTTTGAGGCCGAGCTGCGCCTGGCGCATGGCACGGGCGGTCGTGATCTTACCGAACGTCGTGGCGGTATTAGCGCTCGTACCGGGATTAGAAAGGTTCACCAGATTCAACGCATTGGTGGCCTCCCCGCGGAATTGCAGCGATTTGCGCTCGGTCAATTTGAAGGTGCGCGCAATCGTCATATCCACATTCTTCAGGCCCGGGCCATCGATGATGTTGCGCCCCGCGGTGCCGTCGAAGGAGTGGATCGCCTGTGTCGCACGATTGAACGCCGCGATGTTGAACCACTGGTCCACCACCGCGCTGCGCGGACGATTCGGGTCGAGCCAGGGATCGCCCACCAGGTCGGTCCGATCGTTGTTCTGGCCATCGAAATTTACATCGGTGCCGTTGGTGACGGTGAGCGGAGTGCCGCTGCGCATGCTGGCAATCGCCGCCAGAGACCAGCCGTTCGCGATCAGGCGGACGATGCGGGGCGAATGGTGGAAGTAATTCGACTCCCACACGCCCGAGATCGAGGCGGTATGCGTGCGGTCATTGTTGGCGCGGCCGCGATCCAGCCGGACATTGTTCCAATCGGTAGCCTGTTGCAGCGTGCTGGCCTGCGTGTTGACCACGTCCAGCCCCTTGCCGAAAGTGTAGAAGCCGCGAACCGTAAAGTGGTTGGCGAAGCGGCGGTCGGCCTTCAGCTGCAACCCGTGATAGGCGGAGTTCAGGATCGAATTGATGTTGCCCATGCTGGAGAGCACGCCCGGCAGATAAGGCCGGCGGGCGTTGACATTCGCCGTGGTGGCCGTCGAGGTAAGGATCGGGTAATTGACATCCTGTATCGCCGGAATGCGGTGCGTCAGATTGTTGACGTACGCGACGGTGACGCTCGTGGTGCGCGTGATCTCACGCTGGATGGCGAAGTTCATCTGATACGTGTACGGCAGTTTGTAATCCAGCGAAATGCCGACAACCGCCGAGGGGCCGACGAAACGCGGCGCACCGGGCGAGTAGCTGTACGGGAAGGGTCCGACGCCGCCCGGCTGCAGTTTGTACGGGTCGGAGAGCGAATACACGTCGTTGAACTGCTGGCGGATGGCAAAGGGCTGATTGTCCGACGACGTATTCCATTCGTTGCCCGAGATACTGCCGTAGAAGATGCCCGCCGCGCCGCGAATCGCCGTCTTGCGATTGCCGAAGGGATCCCACGCGAAGCCAATGCGCGGGCTGATGTGGTTGTACGCGGTGGTGATGATGCCGCGCGCCACGCCCGCGTCGCCGGGGAATAGCAGACCGGCCGGCGCCGTGGGCACGATCTTGGATTGCATGCCTTTCACGAAAGTGAGGAACCGGTTGTGCGGGTCTGTGATCGGCGTCTGAATATCCCAGCGCGCGCCCAGATTCAGCGTTAAGCGCGGCGTGACGCGGAAGTCATCCTGCACGTAGAGCGAGTAATACCAGTCGTTATTGATCTTGGTGGTGGGCGCGTCCTGATTCATGGTGGCAGGTAGCCCGAGCAGGAAATCGGCGGTCGAGTTCTTCGAGCCGCGCGGATTGGTCGTGGTGAAACTGAAGGTGCCGTAATTGTTGAGCAGCGTATCGTGCACCATCTTCTCCAGCACCGCCTCTCCGCCCACGCGGATGGAGTGCCTGGTGGTGCTGATGCTAAACACGTCGCGGAGCTGGTACTGGTTGCTGCCCGCCACCGGTCCGGGAATGGCGCTATTCAAATTGAAGCGGCTGGCCACCTGAATCTGCGGTAGGGACGGGGCGCCCTGAATGCGGTACAGCGAGCCGAGATCGCCCAGCGAAATCGCCGGATAATTGGTGCGGCCTCCGAAATTGCGTACGAACGAGGCCGTCACCTGATTGATCATCGTCGGGGAGACGATCCAGGTCTCCGACACGTTGTAGTTGTACTGTTTCCAGGTGAACGTGCGCGAGACCCACGGCAGGTTGCCGATCAGTCCCACGTCGTCACTACCCGTAGTGTAGAAAAAGCTGCCGGTGAGGCGATGCGCCTGGCTGATGTTGTGATCGATCTTGAAGAGCACTTCGTCGGTATTTTTCGGATGCGAAAGCTGCGCTTCGAAGGCGCCGTTGGCAAGATTGGGCAGCGGGATGTAAGTGTCCAGAATTTTCTTAGCCACCGGGTCGATGCGGTTCACCGGAATAATACGGCCGGGGAAGGCCACGCCCGTCAGCGGGTCCAGCGGCGCCGTGCCGGCTGTCGCGGAGAGATCGCCACCGCGCTCCTTCGCGGTCAGCGGCGTCGCCGTATTGGCGAAAAGGCTGGTGCGCTCGCGCAATCCCGAGTAAGTGGCGAAAAAGAAGGTCCGGTTCTTCACGATGGGACCGCCGACAGTGCCGCCGAATTGATTGCGGTGCAGCGGGTCCTTCTGCAGGACGCTCGCGCCGGGCAGCCAGCGGTTGGCATTGAGCTTGTCGTTGCGGAGAAATTCGAACAGCGTGCCGCTGTAGCGGTTGGTGCCGCTCTTACTGATCATGGTCACCGTAGCGCCGCCGAACCGCCCTTCGTCCGCCGGGAAACTGTTGGTCAGCACGCGGAATTCCTGAATCGCGTCCGGGTTCGGCGCGGAGTTCCCGGTGTTGCGCAGCCCGTTGATGTTGCTCCCGCCATTCAGGTTGTAGTTCACCGACCCGATTCCCGAATTCGGCGAACCGTTGACGATTGTCACCTGCATGGGTGCGCCGAAATTGTCGGTTGCCTGATCGGTGGTATCCACGCCCGCCGTGAGGTTCAACAACGTATAGATGTCGCGGTTGACCAGCGGAAGATTGTCGATCTCGGTATTGGTAGTGGTCTGTCCAAGCCCGGGGACCGAAGTCTCCACGGTGGCTGCATCCGCCTTCACTTCCACCGATTCCGTCATCGCTCCCACCTGCAGGACTGCGTCCACGCGCGCATTCCGGTTGACCTCCAGAATGATGCCGGACTGATCGAATTTCTTGAAGCCGGTGGCGTTCACCTCCACCTTATAGTTGCCGACGGGTAGGAACAGGAGTTGATAGCTACCGTCCGTCGCGGTGTTAGCCGAGTGGCCCAGGTTTGTGCCCGTGTTGGTGGCCGTCACCTTCGCACCCGCAATCGAGGCGCCGGAAGAATCGGTGACGGTACCGGAAATAGTCGCGGTGGTGCCTTGGGCGTAGAGCCCGGCGGCGAAGACAAGCGCGAGGGCGGCAAGCGAGGCCACCCTAGAAGTGCGATCGAAACGGAGACCCATGATCAACTCCTTTTCAGCAAACGTTTGCAATAGTATAAATCGAATTTCGATTCCTTGTCAAAGAAAGAGCCACAGCCCCGAATGGTGACAGAATAGAAACTTCGAGGAGGGCAGCAAAATGAACCGTCGGAACTTTTTCACCCAGGGTTGGCAACTCGCCGCCGCGTCCGCGTTAGCGATCCCAGGCGCCTCGCACGCGGAAAGCAAGGTCGCCCGCCTGGGCGGCGTGAAATTGAAACTCGGGCTCAACGCCTACTCCTTCGACCGCCCGCTGAAGTCCGGCGAGATGACGCTGGAGGACCTGGTGGTCTATTGCGCCCAGAACGGGTTCGATGCGCTCGATGCGACCGGCTACTACTTCCCCGGCTATCCCAAGGTCCCCTCAGACGACGTGATCCGCAGCCTCAAAAAGAAGGCTTACCTCAACGGCATCGCCCTGAGCAGCACCGGCGTACGCAACGATTTCAGCTTGCCCGATACCGCCAAGCGCCAACTGGAGGTTCAGCGGGTGAAGGATTGGATCGTGGTGGCTGCCAAATTGGGCGCGCCCGTGATCCGCGTCTTCTCCGGGCTAAAAATCCCGGAAGGTCACACCTTTGAAACAGTGCTGCCGTGGATGACCGCCGATTTCAAGGAATGCGCGGAATGGGGGCGGCAGCATGGAGTGATCCTCGGTCTGCAGAATCACAACGATTTCCTGAAGACCGCCGATCAGACCATTCAACTCGTGAACGCCGTGAAGTCCGAATGGTTCGGCGTCATCCTGGACATCGGCAGCCTGCGCTCCGCGGATCCTTATGAAGAGATCGAGAAACTGGTGCCCTACGCGGTCTCCTGGCAATTGAAGGAATTGGTTGGCATTGGTGGTAAGGAAATTCCTACTGACCTTCGTAAGGTGAAGGCTGTTATCGATAAGGTGGGCTACCGCGGCTATCTCCCCATTGAGACGCTGGGCGCCGGCGATCCTAAGGAAAAAGTCGGCAAATTCTTCGCCCAGGTGCGCTCCGTATTCGCCAACTGAACGCGTTTACATAAATAGACAATACTCGCAACTGCCCAAGGCTCAAAGGCTTGTAGACGTCGAATCGTACTGATAGAAAATTTGAATTTGATACTTTCACGTCTTCTTTGTATCCTGGGATTGTAAGTGGCCACGTTAGACACCTTCCGGAAGTTCGTGACACTCAACCAAAATCCAAAAAGGATCGAATTAAATCTCATGAAAAAATCTCTCGTTCTCGGCGTCGTGTTGTCTCTTTCCAGCCTCTGCTTCGCAGGCCAGAAGTCGTATGACGTGATCTTCTCCGCTCCGGCGACTGTCGGCGGCGTGCAGCTCAAGGCCGGTGAATACAAGGTGAAGGTAGATGGAACCAACGCCGTGTTCACGGACAAAAATTTCAAGAGCGTTACCGCTCCCGTGAAAGTGGAGACCGGCACGAAAAAGTTCCAGTACACTGCCGTCGACGCTTCCAAGGATGGCTCGGTCGATAAGGTCAATGCGATCGAGTTCGGCGGTTCGAACACCCGCCTCGAATTCGCGAAGTAAATGAGATTGGCGCGGGGCCTGCGTAAGTAAGCCCCGCGCCCAAACTCATCGGTCCTAGCTGCGCACTGACTTCCGTCAGTGCATCATTTCCCCGCCTTAGCCTTCTTCGTCTTGACTCCGTAGCCGGTCATCTGGCGAATGAAATCCACTTCGTCCTGCCGGTACGGCGTTCCATCTTTGTGAAAGATGTCGTGAAACCACACCTCGGGCTCACGATCCACATACGGCTTCTGCCATGAATCCCACGGCAGATTGGTCTGCGACTTGCCATTGACGAAGCCCCAATTCATCATCGCCACGTTGTACTTCTTGGCCACCGGCAGAATCGCCTGAAAGGTGCTGCCCCTGGGGCGCGCCATGTATTCCGTGCACAGGATCGGCCGCTTCCACACCTGCAGCCACTTCACGCGCTTTTCAAACTCCGCGGCATCGTCGTAGTTGTGGAATGAGATGACGTCGCTCTGCTCCATCTGAATCTTCTGCATCGCGTCGAGTTTGTCCGGACTGCTCCAATCGCCCTTCCACACGCCGCTGGTCAGCGGCTGCTGCGGCAGCATGGCGCGCGCCCATTCGAAGACCTTGGGCAGCAGCGCCAGCACCAGTTCGTTCTTGTTGGGCGGTTCGATCTTCTTATAGGAGGAATCGTTGGTGTTATCGGGTTCGTTCCACAAATCCCAGGCCAGCACGCGCCGGTCGTAACGGTACGCGCCGATCACGCCCTGCACATACTGACGCAGGCGCTCGGTCTGGTTGGGGTCGCGCAGCGCGGCGATGCCGGGGCTCTGCACCCAGCCGGAATTGTGCACCCCGGGTTTGGGCGGACGCTGCGTATTGAGGTCCGGGAACGGGTCCCAGCAGGAATCGAAGAGCACGAAAATCGGCCGGATCTTGTGCTTATCGGCCAAGCTGAGGAACTTGTTGATGCGGCCCTGGAAGGCGCTGGCATCCTGTTTCCACAGCAAATCGTGCAGGAACACGCGCATCGTGTTCATTCCCAGATTCTCTGCCCGGTTGAGTTCGGTATCGATCCAGACCGGGTCGAAACTCTCCGCCTGCCACATCTCCAACTGGTTGATCGCGGTCGCAGGCAGATAGTTCGAGCCCACCAGCCACGGCTGTTTGGCGTACCATTCGTTGGCGGTTTTTTCGGTCCAACGGGCCGGTTGCGCCAGGGCGGCACTCGCCAGCGCAAGGGTGATTACAAAAAATCTCATTTCTCCACGATGATAACGTGGGTAGGCCTCCAATTTCCTCATCGCTTGCTAATCTTTTGGCCGAAGACGCGATCGTCGCCTAGATCGGCATTGGCGCCTCGCCCGAAACCGGTTCTCCGCAATGAGATTGAAAATAGTGGTCCTTTCTCCTCCTGGTTCCTGCATATACAAGTGAAGGCAGTGAGCGATAAATCGCCTTTCATGGCGAATCGCTACCTCCCTGCATAAAAACGGAAAGGAGCTAACTAATGAACAAGAGAGGAATTTTTCAGCCGGGATACCTGATGGTCGCGCTCGCGTCGACCATGTTCCTGGCGCCGCATCTCAACGCGCACATCCCCGGCAGGGTGCCTCAGAAATTCGCCGACGCCCAACCCGCGTCGCCACCCTATGGCAAGGCGTACGACTTGCTGGGCCAGGAATGGTGGCTGTGGTCATTGATGCAGCCGCCGTCCGACAACCCGACTTTTGGCGCACCCTGTGCGAACGGTCAATCCGGCGATGTCTGGTTCCTGTATGGGCTGTTTGGGCCGACCTCCACGGTCAACTGCGTGATCCCGCGCGGCAAGTCGCTGTTCATACCGATCGTCAACACGGAGTGCTCGAGCCTTGAGCCGTTCCCATTTCACGGCGATACGGCACACGATCGCGAGGCTTGCGCCAAAGCCTGGATCGATCACGCCACCGACCTGTCGATAACCATTGACGGGACACCCGTCAGGAACCTGGCGCCGCTCAGGACCCGATCGGATGATTTCTCTTTCACCGTGCCAAAAGACAATATCCTCGGCGTTCCCGGGCCGATGTGGGGCTTTTCCTCGGCTGACGGCTATTATGTGCTCCTTTCGCCGCTGCGCGCGGGCGCACACACAATCCACATCAAGGCAACCATCAAAGACCCGTTTGACCCGACGCATCCAGTAGTCGGCACGATTAACACGACATTGAATCTCGTGGTTGCTCCGTAGATCGGCCTAACGGGAACACGTTTGAAAGTTGCATGGCGGGCGGCGGCGCCGCGGGTTTACCCCGGCAAACGCCGCTCGTGCGTATATGTACAGAAAGATTCCCTCGTGCAGGTGTATAATCGCAGCCCACGGGGGGTGAATGTCGGCTCCTGGACATGGGGATGTGACCCGCCTGCTCCAATCCTGGAGCGGCGGCAACCAGCAGGCATTAAGCGAACTGCTGCCGTTCGTCTACCGCGAACTGCATCTCCTTGCCGCCGCCTACATTCGCCGCGAGCGCCACGATCACACCCTGCAGCCGACGGCCTTGATCCACGAGGCCTATTTGCGCATGGTCGACCAAACGCATGTGCACAGTGAGACTCGCGCGCAGTTTTTCGGCATCGCCGCCAATCTGATGCGCCAGATTCTGGTCAACCATGCCGAGCACCATCGCGCGGCCAAACGGGGCAACGGGAATAAGATTTCATTGGAGGACGCGGCCGGTGCCACCCTGGATCGGGACCCGGACATCATCGCCCTCGATGAAGCCTTGGACAAACTGGCAATACTCGAGCCTCGCCAAGGCCGGATCGTCGAACTGCGCTTCTTCGGTGGGCTGACCGAAGAGGAGATCGCCGGCGTAATCGGAGTTTCCCGCACCACGGTCAAACGCGAGTGGCGCATCGCCAGGGCCGTGCTGTACCAACTCTGCGCCACCGTCGAGTCGCGGACATAATAGCCGTGGCGCCCCAACAATGGCAGCGCGTGAGAGCGGTCCTGGAGGCAGCGTGGGAAAGAGGCGCATCGGAACGTGGCGCGTTCCTCGACCAGGCCTGCGCTGCCGACTCTGAGTTGCGCGCGAATGTCGAGGCGCTATTGGCCTCCGATGAAAACGCCGGCGATTTTCTGGATTTGCCGGCGACCCTGCCGGAGGAACTGAGTGAAGTCACGCTGAGCGACGCAATCGAACAGCTTCCAGGCCTCTCCGCGAAGGAGTTCGGCGAAGGCTCCGAGTTGGCCGGTCAACGCGTGGGACGCTACACAATTCAGGCGCTGATCGGTAAGGGCGGCATGGGGGCCGTCTATCGCGCCATCCGCGAGGATGACTTCCGCATGGAGGTGGCGCTCAAGCTTCTCAAACGCGGCACCGATACCGACGCCGCGCTGCAACGCTTCCGCGCGGAGCGTCAGATTCTTGCGGGCTTGCAACACCCCAACATCGCGCGGTTGCTGGATGGCGGCGCTGCCGAATCGGGACGGCCTTACTTCGTGATGGAGTACGTGGACGGCACGCCGCTCTTGGAATACTCAATTCCCCTTCCGGTTCGCCGGCGGCTTGAGCTATTCCGCCAGGTGTGCCTCGCCGTGCAGTACGCGCACGAGAAACTGATCGTGCACCGCGATATCAAACCGGCAAACATCCTGGTGACGCGCGACGGTCATCCCAAACTGCTGGATTTCGGCATCGCCAAGCTATTGGACCCCGCGGCCGATGGGTCGGCGTTGATCGTCACCGGCGAAGGCGGGGAACTGATGACACCGGGCTACGCGAGCCCGGAGCAAAGGCGCGGCGAGCCAGTGACGACCGCGACGGATGTCTATTCTCTGGGCGCGGTTCTTTTCGAATTGCTGACCGGCCGGCGGGCGCTCGCCCCGGAGACATTCAGCGGGACCCACCTTCGGAAGGAACCCGGTATGCGGGGACCGCCAAGGCCAAGTGCGGTAGCAAAAGGACTCGATCCGGACCTGGACAACATCGTGCTGATGGCGTTGCGCGACGAGCCGGGGCGGCGCTACGCTTCCGCCGCCGAGTTTGCCGAAGACCTGGAGCGCTTTCTCGGGAATCTGCCGGTACGAGCGCGTCCGGAGGGCGTGATTTACCGGGGCCGGAAATACCTCAAGCGGAATCGAACGCCCGCCATAGCGGCCGGACTCGGCGGCGTAGCCGTTCTAGCGCTGGCGGTGGGGCTGGCGCGGTTTGCCGGCCCCCCGCGTGGCGCCGACGCCGGCGTACGCTCGATCGCCGTATTGCCGTTTGAAAACGTCTCCGCCGATCGCGATCAGGATTATTTCGCGGAGGGCATCACCGACGCGCTGATTAACAACCTCGCGGAGATTCAGGGCGTGCGCGTGATTTCGCGAACGTCGTCCATGTCCATCAAGCCCGCAACACGCCGCCTGCCGGAAATCGCCGCGACTCTGGGTGTGCAGACAATCGCCGAGGGTTCGGTACTCCGCACGGGCAGCAGGATCCGGCTCAACGTACGCCTGGTGGACGCCCTGCACGAACGGCCCTTGTGGAATAGCAGCTACGAAGGCGAAGTCCGCAATGTGCTGGCCCTGCAGGAGCAGGTGGCAGGCGCTCTTGCCGGGGAGATCGGGTTCGCCTTGAGCCCAACCGGCCAGTCGCGTGCGCACAAATCCCGCCGCGTGGATGTAGGAGCCTATGACGCGTACCTAAAGGGCCGCCATCAATACTTCGCAGAATTCACTCAGGACGCCATCCAGAAAGCCATCGACTATTTTCAACAGGCCCTCGCCTTAGACGCCAACTACGCTCCGGCCTATGCCGGACTGGCCGATTGCTACTATGCCCTTTCCAATATCTACCTCCGGCCCACCGACGCAATGCCGAAGGCAAAGGCCGCTGCCATGAAGGCCATCGAGTTGGACGATACGGACGGGGAAGCCCATGCCACGCTGGCGTTGGTTCAATCCCTTTATGAGTTCGATCGTGCGACCGCCGAGAAGGGATTCCGCCGCGCCCTGGAATTGAAGCCGAGTAATGCCGAGGCGCATCTCTGGTATGGCGTTCACCTGGCTGTCACCGGCCGGTTCGATCAAGCGGTGTCGGAAGCGGAAATGGCGCACAAACTCGACCCCGTGTCGGTGGCGATGAATGCGTATATAGGTTATCCGCTTTATTTTGCCCGCCGCTACGACCAGGTGATTCAAAGGCTCCAGCCCATCGCGGAACTGAACCCCGGCTACCACCAGACGCACGCATTTCTCGGGCTGGCGTACGAGCAGAAAGGCGACTGGGCGAAGGCGATTGCGGAACTGGAACTGGCCTATAAGATCGATGCCGAACCGGAGGCCCTGGCTCAACTCGGCCACGTATACGCCGTTGCCGGCAGAACCGACAGCAGCACGCGATCCT
>JBDTPR010000027.1:0-21605 GCA_039932635.1 Candidatus Solibacter sp. | reverse complement strand
CCGGCAGCGTAGCTATCGTGACCTTCCGGTCCGGCTCGGCGAACTCGGCACCGTCTACCGCTACGAGCGCTCGGGAACTTTGAACGGCCTGTTCCGCGTCCGCGGCTTCACGCAGGATGACGCGCACATCTTCTGCACCCCAGACCAGATTGAGAACGAGGTAGTCGCGTGCCTCCAATTCGCGGTGGATACGCTCGCCGCCTACGGCTTTGAGAAGTACGATGCCGAGGTCTCGACCTGGGATGGCGGCGCCAGCGGCAAATACGATGGCACTCCGGAGCAGTGGGAGATCGGCGAAAGCGCGCTGCGGCGGGCCTGCGAAAAGCTGAAGATTGCCGCCAAGGTGATCCCCGACGAGGCCGCGTTCTACGGCCCGAAGATCGACGTGAAACTGGTGGACGCCATCGGCCGCAAGTGGCAGCTTTCCACCGTGCAGTTCGACTTCACGCTGCCGCGCCGCTTCGGCCTCGAGTACATCGGGGAAGACGGCAAGGCGCACCAGCCGCTGATGGTCCACCGCGCGCTCTACGGCTCCATCGAGCGCTTCTTCGGCATCCTGATCGAGCATTACGCGGGCGCCTTCCCCGTGTGGCTCGCGCCCGTACAGGCGATCGTCCTGCCGATTACCGACCGGCAGACCGAGTACGCGCGCAGCATCCAGAATCAACTCGACGACGCCGGAATTCGCGTCACGGTGGACGACCGCAACGAGAAGGTGAACCTCAAGATCCGCGAAGCGCAATTGCAGAAAATCCCGTACATGCTGGTGGTGGGCGACCGCGAACAAGAGAACGGAAAGGTGGCGGTGCGCAATCGCAAGCATGCCGACCAAGGCGTGAAATCGGTAGAGGATTTCCTCTCCGAGATCAAGGCGCTGATCGATTCCAAGGCCGTCAGCGAATAGGGCGGCCCCGGTTCCGGATCACCATGTACGCGACCACGGAAGGCACAACCCGGTATACCGAATGCTTCCCGCAGTACCGCGACGCCGCCTTTTACCGCTCGGTGCGCGGCTTACAAGTTTCGAGCCTCGGAATCGGCACCTACCTGGGGGCTGACGACGATGCAGCCGACGCGGCGTACACCGAGGCGCTGATTGCCGCAGGCGAAGCCGGCATCAATCTGTTCGATTGCGCCATCAATTATCGGCGGCAACGCTCGGAGCGCTGCATTGGCGCGGCGTTGCGCCGCCTGCAGCGCGATGAGATCGTGGTCTGCACCAAGGCCGGGTTTCTGACCGCCGGCGCGATCCCCACGTTTCTGAAGCCCGAGCAGGTAGTGGCGCGCATGCACTCGATGGACCCCGATTTTCTGGCTGATCAGATCGATCGCAGCCGCGCCAACCTGGGGGTGGACACGATCGACGTGTTTTACCTGCACAACCCCGAGACGCAACTGGGATTCCTCACGCGCGAGGAATTCGACGAGCGCCTGCGACAGGCCTTCGCCCGGCTGGAGCAACTCGTGGAGGCGGGGAAGATCCGCTGGTACGGCGCGGCAACCTGGGACGGCCTGCGCATGAAGGGCGCGCTCGATCTGCCGCGCATGGCGGAAATCGCAGTGCAGGAAGGCGGCCCGGACCACCATTTCCGTTTTGCGCAGTTGCCGTTCAATGTGGGTATGGTGGAAGCTTTCGTGGAGAAGCCCGAAAGCGTGTTGCAGGCGGCGAGCCGGCTCGGCATCGCGGTGATCGCGAGCGCATCGCTTTCGCAGACACAGGTGCTGGCCAATATGCCCGCCAAGGTCGCCGCGCTCTTGCCCGCGATGACGAATGCCCAGCGCGCCATCCAATTCACCCGCTCCACGCCTGGAATTGCATCGGCACTGGTAGGCATGGGACAGCGAGACCACGTCCTCGATAATCTGGGAATGGCGGGCGCGGCGCCCATTCCTATGGAGCAGTATCTTCGCCTGTATCAGTGACATTCGTATCAGTGATATTTGTACCCGTGATGACGACGCTAGAATTTGGCGATGACCTGGCGCAGTTGGACAGCGCGATCGACGCGGTGCCAGACCAACCCGCCGTTTTCCTGCTGTGGCCGCACGAAGGCGAGCCGATGCTGTCGCGCACCGGCGTGCTGCGCAGGCGCCTACGCCGCCTGCTGGGGGAACGCGAGCGCCCGTCGCGATTGCTCAACCTGCGTCAGACCGTGGCGCGCATCGATTTCCTCCTCACCGGGTCGGCCTTCGAATCGTCGATCGTGTTCTATGAACTTGCGCGACAGCATTTCCCCCACGACTATCCGCGATTAATGAAGTTGCACCTGCCGCCGTATGTGAGGCTGGTGCTGAGCAATGAATTTCCGCGCAGCCACATCACGACGCACCTGACGCGCAGCGCCGGGCTGCACTTTGGCCCGTTTCGCTCGCGCACCTCGGCGGAGCGGTTCGAGGCGCAATTCCTCGACCTCTTTCAAATGCGCCGCTGCCAGGAGGACCTGGAGCCTTCGCCCTCGCATCCGGGGTGCATCTATGGCGAAATGGCGATGTGCCTGCGTCCGTGCCAGGAGGTGGTGGGCGCGACGGAGTACGCCGGTGAGATCGCGCGCGTCTCCGAATTTCTGCATACCGATGGGCGCTCGCTGCTGGAATCGATTGAGCATTCGCGGGACCGGCTGAGCGAAGAGATGATGTTCGAGGAAGCGGCCCGCCAGCACAAGCGGTACGAGAAGGTGCTGGACGTGCTGCGCCTGCGCGATGAACTGGTGCGCGATGTCGACCGGTTGAACGGGGTCGCGATCACGGCGTCGCTGGCGCCGGATGCGGTGGAAATGTGGTTCGTTCGCGATGGCCATTGGTGCGCGCCGCAGCGCTTCGGCTTCGAAGTACACGAGGGCAAGCCGGTGTCGCTGGATCATCAGTTACACGAGATACTGGGCGCTGTGACGCCGCGCAAGTTGAGCGTAAAAGAGCGACAGGAGTATCTAGCGCTGCTCGCCCGCTGGTATTACTCGACATGGAGGGAAGGCGAGTGGCTGGCGTTCGAATCGTACGCTGAGATTCCGTATAGGAAATTGGTGAATGCGGTTTCGCGCGTGGCGAATGCGCGGCAGCAAGGGTGAGCCCCCATCAGAGCCGCGACCGTGAGGGAGCGGACGGCGCGGCTGGGGTCCACAAAGAGTTAGGTCCGTAACGCTCCCTAACGGTCGCGGCTCTGCTTGGTGTTGGCTCTGCTTGGTGTTGGCTCCGATTGGTGTTGGCTCCGATTGGTGTTGGCTCCGATTGGTGTTCGGAGATAATGTGGCTGGATATAATATGTTGACGACTACGGGAGATCGACGATGAAAGAGTGGGGCTTTGCGCAGGCTCATCCGAACGAAGAACTAGCCGAGATTCATATGTTCTCGATGATGAAGCAGCAGGCGGGCGTAGGCATCGAATTCACCATTAAGGTGAAGGAGTACATCACGCCCAGGGAGCCGACGATGCATTTCTTCGCGCAGGCGGATAAAGAGACCAATCAGAAAACGGCTCCCTATCGTCCCTGCGGGTGGGGAAAGACGATGCTCGAAGCGCTCTCGGAATGCGTGCGCGCGATCAACCGTTTTCCGTACGAAGGCTAGCGGAAGCTGTCCACCGCCGCGTTTTCCTCGGCGAAGGTCACGAAAATGGTGTACAGCCGCGTCACCTGCAGCATGCCGTGCACTTTGGATTGCGGGTTGAGCAACTTCAATTTGCCGCCAACTCTCGACACTGTGATGAAGGCCGAAGACATCTCGCCCAGTCCCGCGCTATCGATGTAGGCCACGTCGCTCATATTGAGCAGGATGTTCTGATGCCCGTCGTTCATCGCGCTCTTGACCGCGTCGCGAATGGAGCCCGCGCCGTCGTTGAGCGTGATGCGTCCTGCAAGGTCGATGATGGCCACATTGCCCACATGGCGTATGGATGCGCTGGCGCTCATGAATATCTCTACACGCCCATTATGTACAATCGCAGATGAGTATGCAGCGAAATGGAAAGCAGATGATCTCGATCTGGGTTTTCATCGGCCTTCTGTTGATCGCCTATGGGATTCTCATCATGGGACAGGGCATGTGGGAGCTGTTCGTCCCGCCGGCGAGGCCGGTGGTGCTGGCACAGATGCGCGCCGGCATCTGGTGGGGCTCGATCATCCTCGTGTTAGGCGCGGTCTTCGTAGGCGCAAATTCCAAGTGGTAGCCGGCGCGGGAAGCGCGGCTACTCTTCGCGCAGTGCCACCATCGGATCCACGCGCGTGGCGCGGCGCGCCGGAATCACGATAGCCGCCAAGGCCACCAGCGCCAGCAATAACGCCACGGCGCCGAACGTGAGCCCGTCTCGCGCACTCACGCCGAAGAGCAGCGTGGACATCACACGAGTCAGCGCCATGGCGCCAAGCAGGCCGGCGACAATCCCGATGCCTACCAGTTGCATGCCCTGCCGCACCACCAGCCCGATGATGTTACCCGGTCCCGCGCCCAGGGCCACGCGCACGCCGATATCGTGGGTGCTCTGCGTCACCAGGTACGACATGACGCCATAGATCCCCACCGCCGCAAGCAGCAGGGCAATGAGCGCGAAGGCCCCGAGCATCGTACTGGAAAATCGCTGCCGCGCCATCGATTGATAAAGCCGTTCGCTCATGGTCTGAATTTCGTAAACCGGCACCTCGGCGTCCACCGCGTGGATCTCGCGCACGATGGAGTTGGCCAGCGCCGCGGCATTTGAGGCAGAGCGCGCCACAAGGAAGACGCTCGAACCGGGATTCTGCGATTGCGCCATATACATGGCGATTTTGCTATCGGCATCCAGACCGTACTGCTTCACGTTGCCCACGACGCCGACTATGGTGAAGGGCTTCTTGGGATCGAACCACAGGTGCTTGCCGACGGCGTCGCCGGCGCTCCAGAAACGCTGCGCGAACTGCTCGTCGATGATCACCGCCTGCGGAACTTCCGCGGTATCGTGCTCATTGAAGAAGCGGCCTTTGATCAGGCGGATTTCCATAGCCTTGAAATAATCCGCACTGGCATTGCGGATATCGACCTGCAGTTCCTGGCCCGCCGGCGGATTGTAGCCTTCGATATTCACCGAACCCCAGCCCACAGATCCGGTGAGCGGCAGCACTGAGGCTGTGCCCTCTGCCTTCACGCCGGGCAGGCGAGCCACGCGGCCTTCCACCTCTTGAAAGAACTGGAGCACCGCGGGACGGTTGTTCTGATACTTCGCACCGCTGGCCGAAACCTGCATGGTGATCACGTTATCGCTGGTGAAGCCCGGCGGCACGCTCTGCAGGCGGATGAAGCTGCGAACCAGAAGCCCGGCGCCGATCAGCAGCATCAGGGAAAGAGCCATCTCGGAGACCACCAGCAGTGCGCGCAACCGGTTGCGCCCCAGGGCGAGACCGCCGTCGCTCTGGCCGCTACGGCCCCCGGCCTTCAGCGAAGTGTTGAGGTCGGCGCGAACGGCGCGCCACGCCGGGGCGATGCCGAAGAGAACGCCGGTGAGCAGTGAAATGCCGAAGGTGAAAAGGAGGACGGTCCCGTCGATGGCAATGTCGTCGAGGCGCGGAATGTTGCCGGGCTTCATGGTGCGCACCACTTGCAGGCTGAGTTGCGCGATGCCCAGTCCGGCGATGCCGCCGAGTGCGGATAGCAACAGACTCTCGGTAAGCAACTGGCGCACGATGCGCTGCCAACCGGCGCCGAGCGCGGTGCGTATGGCGACTTCCTTCTGGCGTCCGGCAGCGCGCGTAAGCAGCAGATTGGCGACATTGGCGCACGCGATCAGCAGCACCAGCGTGACGGAGCCCAGTAGCACCAGGAGAGCCCGGCGCACATCGCCCACCACCTGCTCCTGAAGACCGATCACACGCATGCCGAAAGTCCGATCGCGCTTGTCCTTCACGCGTATGCGCGCGGCGATCTGGTCGGCGTCGGCCTGCGCCTGCTGCACGCTGACACCGGGCTTGAGTCGCACCATGATGTTGTAATTCTCGTCCCCGCGGCGCTTCAGGAAATCGACATTGAGGGGTAGCGGCACGTAGAGATCCACCTTGTCCATGGGACCTTCGGAGGGCATGATCTCGTTGTTCACCATGAACTCCGGCCGCAGAACTCCGGCGACGATAAACTGCCTGCCATTGAGCGTGATGCTGCGGCCGACAATTCCGGGGTCGGCGCTGAAGAGGCGCTTCCAGACACGCTCAGTGAGCACCGCCACCACCTGCTTGCCGGGCACGTCATCCTCAGGCAGGAGCAGGCGTCCCAGCAATGGCTTGGCGCCGAGCAGGGTCAGCAGGGTAGATTGCGTGCGCATGACCGCGACCCGCTCAGGCTTGTCGCGCCCGGTGAGCGTAAAGTTGCGGCTCTGGGAGATTGCCATCTGGTCGAAGGAATGATTCTCAGCCTGCAGGTCGGAATACTGTCCGGGCGAAGGCCAATCGCGCATAATGCCGATTCCGGGAGAGTGGATCCACACCACGGCAAGGCGATCGGGATGCGGATAGGGCAGGGGGCGCAACAGCAGCGCGTCCACCACCGTGAAGATGGCCGAATTAGCGCCGATGCCGATGGCGAGCGAGGCGATGATCACCGCGGTGAGTGCGGCGTTCTTGCGCAGCATGCGCGCGGCATACCGCAGATCCTGCAGCCAAGTTTGCATTCATCCCTCCGCCAATCGTAATTGGACCAATCATAATACGTACAGCGAGGGGAGTTGGGTAGCAACTTCGTCACGCCGGCGGGCGGACGCTGAAGGGTCTTCCCTGCCCCACGAGAACATATCCGGCCCAACGACGGATAAACTCGTCTTCGCCAATGAAGCGCAAAAGGGCCTTCTGATGCGCCTTCGCGGGACCCTCGGAGAGGTGCTTGTAGAACTCGATCATGAAGTCCCGCCCGAACCGGTCGTCCATCGGCCAGAGGGTGCTGAGGACGTTATGGGCGCCGGCCTCCAGGAGCGCTGGCATCAGTCCATAGGGCTCGTCGGATGGCCCGATGCGGTAGAGTCCGCCGTTACACACGTTCAGGACGGCGAGGCGCACCGACGCCAGCTTCATCTTGCGAACCTCGTTGGCACGTAGGGCGGCGCCTCCATCCGGCCCGGCGAACCATATGGCATGCAGGTCCAGGGCGTTGTCGTCCGGAAACTCTCCGTGGGTGGAGATGTGAAGGAGGCTGGCTTTTTGGGCCTCCTGAAAGAAAGTCGCCTTGGTCGCCGCCGCCGCGGAAAACGTCTGCCTGGAGGCGGCAGGCGCGGACTTCTCGATCGCGGCCACCTCCTGTTCGGCGAATTTCAGATCCGCCAGACCGCGGCCCTTCAGTTGCGGATTGGCAAACCCGACGAAACGGTCCGCGTTGCTGGTGCGCCCAGTCAGCAACGACCAAACCGAAGAACTGGGAGCGATGGTCACTGGAACCTTGGAGATGAGATACGCGCCTTTGCTATCGAGCAGCGCCGGGAAGGGCACATAGTGAAGCATTCCGTGAGGGACTACGATCAGGCTGCTGAATGCTTCGAATCGCGCACCCTGCTGCACCAGGGGCTGAATGAGCACCTGATACAGCACTGCAAGACGTTCCTTCGCGCGCTTATCGTCGGACGAGCGGATATCCTTGCGCAGCAGCGAAACGGTTTCGCCCAGCGCGCTCGAATCAAGCGGCGATTCGCCATCTACGCTGATGCGTCCCGTCATGCTGGACACTCCGAGGACTGCGTCCAGCGACATACTCGCGGACCATACCTTCTCGCGGGTGATGAGCATCATCCAGAGGTCAGACGCTGGGTGCAGTGGATGGTACGGGATCACGTACTCGAGCAACGCCTCGCCGGCCTGTAGCTTCGCCTGTACCTCGCGGAGCGACGGCGGTTCCGCTGCTTGCTTGAAACCGGCACCGGCCTTGGCGTACACCTCCTCCAACTGCCGCAGCGCGGTCAAACGGTCGGAGCCTTCGGTGCTCCCCATGCGGAAACCGGCAAGCTGACTGACCAGGCGCATCTCGTCGAGCATCAGATCGCCCTGCAGTTTGGGGGCGTTAAAGCCGAGAATCTTACGTTCCAATTCACGGCTCTGGCCGGTCTCCACTTCAACGGTTTGCGGCATCGCCATCCGGTCGAGCAGCATGCGGGCCTTGAGCAGTTCGGCGGCTCGAAAAACGCGCGCCAACTGGTCTGGAGTTTTGTCGTTGAGCTGGCCCTTGAGCATCCCGCCGTAGAATTCGTCGGAGCGATAGGCCGCCCATATGCGGCCGGCGCGGGACCGGTACTCGGAGCGGATTGCCTGTGCGCGCGAAAGCGCATCGTCGCGCAAACGGCGCAACTGCTCCGGGGAGGCGCCAGATCGCTCTTCGCCGCGGTAGCGATCGTAGAGCAGGGAGGTGACGAGTTGCAGATCGCCCACGACCTTCGCCCTCTGCTCGGCGATGGCCAGCCGGGCGCTCCCCATTTGAGAGTTGCCGTAGCGATAGGAGAGTTCGGCCAACTCGCGTGCGGTCGCAATGGTCTTGATGCGGTCTCCGATCTGCGGGACGGTGAACTCGAAATCCGCGGGGATTCGCTGCTCGGTGGCCGCGGCGATTTTCTTCAGGAGGGCATCGTACTTTTCCTGGCCTACGTGCAATTCCCCCGTAGCCTCTGAAACCACGGCTCCGGTCAGGCTTACAAAACGTTCGGTCCACATGCGTCCGGTGGAGTACTGGAGCAGGGGAATCGCGAACAAGACGTCTTCGAGCGCGGTTAGCCGCACCTCGTCTTTAGACTTTTCGTCGGGCGCCTGACCTTGGAAATAGGCGGAGTCCGCAGCGACTGTGGCGAAGGCAAAAGTCAGGTCCTTACGGTTGATGCCGTCGGCGTTCTTCGCCATGTCCAGCGAGTTCTTACGGAGGGCAGCGTATTCACCGGCTTTTTCAGCCATCATGAAACGGACCTGATGTTGATCGAGCATGCTTTGCAGGGCCAACTCGCGCTGGCCCAATTGCAGGTGCGCCCTGGCTGCGAATAGCGATGCGGCGAACGCCAACTGGCCTTGACCGCGGCTCAAGCCGTCCTTCGTAATGACATCCGCGGCGGCGGCAAGTCCGCTGGTGATTTTGGCTTTGTTGGCGGTGAACCACTGATCCAGATTCTGAGCCTGTGCCATCTCGCGGATCAGAACAATGGCGGCTTCGGCGCTTGCGGGTGGTTCGATTTGCTGAGCGCTCGCACTCAGCAGCAAGAGTGTCAACGACAGGGTCACGAGGGACGTAACTTTTCTCATGGCTTCCTCCGGTTCTCGAACACTGAGGCCAGGGCAACCCCCGTGTACGCGGCAAATGCGCATTCGGTGGCCAGTAGCAGCAAAAAGAACGTGTGGAACGACTCGATCCAGATGTTAAACGCTTTCAGTAGTACCAGAGCTCCAATCAGGGCGACGAAAATCAGGGGCACGAAGAGCTCCGCCGGCCGCACCTGGAGAATGCGGGTGGGATTCACGTTCCGCAGACGATGGACCAACGCCACCGCCGCGGTGGCTGCCAGCATGGGCGTCACGATGGCGAGAGTGATCGTGAACTCCTCTGCCGCCAGGCCGGTGCCGGCATAAAAGACGAAGGGGAAGATCGCCACCGCGAGGTGCGACATCAGCAGCATTACGGGAGTCCGGCGGACGGGTGCGGACGCAATGGAGGCCACGGTGGAGGCAAGCTGTGCGTCGTACCAGACGGCATTGCGGTCGAACAACCCGCGCAGGTCCGGCGGAAGTTCGGACTCTTTCGGCGGTTGGTCCAGCCGCACCAGCAAAGGGATCACCAGGGCGCCAGAATCCAATGCCGCGGACACCTCGCCGCGGACAACGTCCTCCGCAGAATGAAGGCGGAGTTGTCCGGCATCGTCGCGGCAGGTGGCCCAGTCTGGACCGATGACAATCACCGCGGCATCGCATTGGCGCAGCGTGCGGCCGATGGCTTCGCGGAAGTCCTCCCCAGCCCCAATTGACCTCACGTCATAGAATACGCGCTGCCGGCCGAAGTGGCTCGCCACGCGATCGGCGATGGCGCGAATTTCCCCGCCCGTGTCGGACCGGCGATAGGAGAGAAAGACGGTTCGGACGCGCTGGATTCGCACGAACGGCGCCGCCGCGGAGAGCGCGACTACGGCGCCCGTCAACATCGGCCAGAGCCAGTACCAATCAGCAGGCGATGACGGCAAGCTACCTCCCGGCGCTCAACTGCGTTTTCATGGCAGCCAGCATCGCCGCGGTGAAGCTCTCCAGGTCCGTGCGGTACTTCAGCGTCTTTTCCATATCGTAATAATCGGTGGGTAGCCGGCTACCCATGCCTGCCGCGTACGCGCCGGAAATGTGGCAGACGACGCGCGGAAGCTCGGGCGTGCCCTTGATGTCGATGGAGACGTGCAACTTCTCCCAGTAGTTTTCGTTTCGCAGGACGCGGCGCCGAATGCCCTCGACGGTGACGCCCGCGAAATCCGGTTCCGGAAGGGCGGGGGTCACGCGCACGGGAGCTTGTCCGGCGAAATAAGCGGCAAGGAATTTCTGAACCTGCGTCCCGAGATCGGGGACGCCCCGGGATATCGCCGCAGTACCTTTCTGGTTAGCGCCCGGCGCTGCCAACCCGGCAACGTCGATGGTTGCGCGCAGCATGCGGTCCGGATCCTGCTGGAATACGAGGTCCCGCTTCTCCGGATCGAAGCTGATGGAATAAGTCCGGTCTGAAACGAAAACATAGACGGCGATGTCCGTCCGCCGCAAGCCCGATTCGTGGAGCAGCTTGAAGAAGAGTCTCTCGACCAGGTTGCGGTCCAGCGCTGCCCGGTAGCCGCGAACAAATTTGATGAAACGCTCACTCTCTTCGTCGGGCCTGGTGCCTTCGCCTTTGAAGCGCAGTTCCCACTGCAGCCATCGCGCCGCTTCGTCGTCCGGCTTATCTGGCCGCGCGACCCAACGCAGCTTGGCCGATTCGAACTGCGCGGCAAGATCGCTGCCGTCCAGCCACGTCTCGAGATTGTGGCGAATTAGTAGAAGATCGGGAGGCTGGTTGTCACCCCGCAAGGAAGCCGCAAATACGAGGATCGCAAGGCAGCGGATCCACAGCATGGACGCAAGTATACACCGTGACAGTTACGCTGCGCCTAAGCTCAGGCGTCGAGGTGATTGCGGAAGTAGCTCTCCAGCGCGACCTTATTCTTCTCCGAGAGATCGCCCGACATCTTCTGCATCTCCGGCGGCGTGAGCGGCTTGAAGGCCTTGGCCACGGCGATGTTGGCTTCGATGTGCTCCACCTTGGGCATGCCGATCACGGTGGCGGCGACGGGAAGGGTCATGGAGTAGCGGATCAGGCGGTCGTGCGGCGCCTGTCCCACAAGCACATCGGCGGCGAAGATCTTCATGGCGGTGATACCCATCTTCTTGCGCAGCGCGACCGGCAGGGCAACGGTCTCGAAGCTCGACTGCGCGTCCTTTTGCTGGCTGCGCATGGCGGCGTTAAGCGCCATCTGGGTGCAATCGAACTCGTGGCGTTCCAGCGCGGTCTTCAGGACATCGGGGTAGGCGTGGCAGGTGATGCCGATGAAGCGCGCCATCTTCTGTTCCTTCGCCTTCATCGCGGCCTCGTAGGCGCCGCCCTTGGCGGATACCGCGGCGAGATCGTCGGGGCCCATGAGCGCGTGGACGTGGAGCAAGTCGATTTGATCCACCTGCAGGCGCTTCAGGCTGATGTCAAGGATACGCATGAAATCGTCGTATTTACGCGGACCAATCTTGCTGGCCAGCCAGAGGCCTTTTCGCCCACGCTGCTTGAGCACTTTGCCGACCCACAACTGGCTCTCGCCATCCTTGCCGTAGCTGTCAGCCGTATCCAGGTAGGTGATGCCGAGATCGAGACCATGGTTCAGTGCCGCGATGCCCTTTTCTTCGCCGTAGCTGACGAGGCGACTGCCGCAGCCAAAGGCCAGCAGCGAGACCTGCTCGCCTGTCTTGCCGAGCGTACGCATCGGCATGCCGGTGGCGGAGACCAGCGGTGCGGCTACCGCGCCAAGCGCGGCGGTTCCAATGAAATCACGACGGGAGATGCCCATGTTTGGAAGCGTATCATGATTTCGCGATCGCGTTGGCGATCAGGGTTCGCCGATCAGATGCAGCAGCACCGTGCGCCGGTGCGGGGCAGTGCGGTGTTCGAAGAGGTACACTCCCTGCCAGGTGCCAAGCGCCATATGGCCGCGCTCCACGGGGATGGAAAGCTGCGTCAGGGTGAGCGCCGCGCGGATGTGCGCGGGCATGTCGTCGGGCCCTTCGCAGGTGTGGCGGTAGAGGCGGTTATCCTCGGGCACCAGGCGATTGAAGAAGGTGTTGAGATCGTGCACCACGTCGGGATCGGCATTCTCCTGAATGGTGAGCGACGCGGAGGTGTGCTGCACGAAGACGGTAAGCAGCCCGCTGCGAATGCCGGCGCTTTCCAGCCACGAGGCCATCTGCCCGGTGAGCTCATAGAGGCCCTTGCCCCGGGTGGAGACTTGCAGGCGGTGCGAGGACATCTGCATGACGCGGCTAGAGTCCGTAGCCCTGACCGGGGTACAGCGCCTTGAGGGCGAAGGCGAATACCGGCTGGAACATGGGTCCGAAGACCTGCCAGGCAACCAGCAGTCCGATGATACTGAAGCTGCCTAGCGAGCGCCCGAAATTCTGGATGCGCCGCGCCAGATCTTCCGAGACCAGCAGGCCGAGGACGCCATACCCATCGAGCGGCGGCACCGGGATCAGGTTGAAGGTTCCGAGGAGCAGATTGAGCGAGAACAAGAGGCTCAGGAAGGTGGACGCACCGGCCGCCAAACCCGCGGTCACCGGTTCCACTACGTGCATGAAGCCGGCCGATTCCGGGTAGCGAAACAGGCCCGCCCACATTCCCAAATGGATCAGAATTCCGGCGAGAATCGCCAGCGAGAAGTTCGCCCCCGGACCGGCCAGCGACATCCAGGCCGCGCGCTTGGGATACCGTTCCGACCAATAGGGGTCGAAGGGCGCGCTGGCCCAGCCCATCATCCAGCCGTTGGTGGCGTAGGTCAACAATGGAAAAATCACCATCCCGAAGGGCTCGCGCGTTATGTGCGGTATGGGATCGAGCGAGACCTGCCCCCCGTGAAAGGCCGTAAGGTCCCCACCCAGTTTCGCGGCCCATGCGTGGGCGGCTTCATGGCATGTGGTAGAGAGCAGGAAAACCACATACCAGACGACGCCCGCGATCAGGAACTCAGTGCTCACTTAGACTCCATAGTCCTATAGTAGTCGCGAAGGATGAAAAAAGCGGCTTTGCGTTCGCCGCGATCGGAAAAAAGGCCCTTGCGATTGTAGAAATCCTGGATGCCGGCGAGGGGGCGGCGGGGCGAGCGGAAATCCACCAGGACCCAGGCGATGGTGCCATTGAGGAAGGGGATGCGGCGGAACATGGCGACCTGGCGGCGGTACACGTCGGCCTGATACTCCTCGGTGAAACGCGTCAGGCCGTCGCCGTGGTGATCGAACAGGGCATCGGCGCCAAATTCGCTGAGGACGAAAGGCTTTTCGTAAGGCGTCTGCCAGGTGATGGTGTCGATCTTCTCGGGCAGTCCGTCGTACCAGCCGAGGTACTCGTTGCAGGAAACGACGTCGAGGAATTTGCCCAGGGGATCTTCCACCACGATGGTCTTGGGGTCGGCAAAGTGCGTCTCCAGCGCGGCGGTGATGAGGCGCGTGGGGTCGAGCGCGCGGGCACGTTCCACCAGGGTGGTGAGGAATTTGAGGCGCGCGTCGCCGCGCGGGGTCTCGTTGGCCACGCTCCAGAGGATCACGGAGGCGCGGTTCCGGTCGCGCGAAATCATCTCGGTGAGTTGCTGTTCGGCGAGTTTCAGGGTGTCGGGATTCTCCCACGAGATGGTCCAATAGACGGGAATTTCCGACCACACCAGCAGCCCCATTTCGTCGGCCAGGCGGGTCATGACTTCGTCGTGGGGATAGTGGGGGAGGCGCACGAAATTGCAGTCCACCTGCTTCGCCCATTCGAGGAGAGTGCGCGCGTCGGCTTCGGAGTAGACGCGTCCGGCACGGAAGGGCGCCTCAGCGTGGATGGAAACGCCGCGCAGGAAGACCGGTTTGCCGTTGAGCAGCAGGGTGCGCCCGCGGGCCTCGATGGAGCGGAAGCCGATGCGATCGGGGACGCGGTCCGTGCCCGATTCGATCGTCACGTCGTAGAGTTTGGGGCGCTCGGGGGACCATAGGTCGAGGCGGGCGTCGAAGGCGACGCGCGCGAGGCCATTGGCGTCGGGCGTGAAAGTCTGCGCGATGCCGGCCTCGGGGATGCGCACGGTGACGGGCTGATTGGGCTGCGCGCCATTCAGGCGGACCCAGCCGGCGACGCGCGTCAGCGAGCCCTTTTCGAGCTGAATGCTGTAGTCCTGCACGAAGGTGCCGGGCACGTCGACAATGCGCACGGAGCGGGTCAGGCCGCCATAATTCCACCAGTCGGTCATGACGGTGGGGATATACTCCTGGCGGCGCTGGTCGTCCACTTTGACGATGATGACGTTGCCCTTGGGGTGTACGTCGTTGGTAATTTCGAATTGGAAGGGGGTGAAGCCGCCCTGGTGTTCCCCGACTTTCTTGCCATTGACGAAGACCATGGCGCGGTAGTTGGCGGCGCCGAACCAGGCGAAAATGCGGTGGCCGGGGGGCGTCGGACAATCGAATTCGCGCTTGTACCAGACGGTGCCTTCGTAGAGCATGAGTTCGGGGCGCTGCGTATTCCAATCGCCTGGGACCTGAAGGCGGCCGGCGGTATCGAAATCGTACTCGATGAGGTCGCTCTTGGATGCGGGCTTCTTGTTAGCGCCGAAACCGCCGTCGGACTGAGGCTTGTAGCGATAGTCGAAGTAGCCGGATTCGTAAGGGTCGATGATGGCGCGCCATTGCCCGTTGAGGCTGAGGCCGTGGCGGGAGGCGGTATTTTGGATGAGTTCCAACTCATCGCTTAGTGCCGGGAAAACGCCCAAACACACGAGCAGGGAGAGCAGGCGCAGGGAGTACATATTCGGACTCCAGCATACCGAATTTCACGATACTGGTTGATATCCTTTGGCGTATTGGCGCGGCGGCGGCGGCGACGCATAATGTAGGCGCAGTGTGGAAAATGCGAATATTGTCGATTCTGATTGCATGCGCGTCAGCGTCAGGGGCCCTCGCCTCAGACCCGGCGCTGGAGCTTGCGCCGCCCGACACCAAGGCGGTGTTCGGTCTGCGGGTGAAAGGCATCGTCGAATCGGAACTCTTCCAGGGGGCCGCGGCGGGTGCGCCGCAGATGACCGAGGAGTGGCTGAAGCTCGTGGCACTCGCAGGCTTCGACCCGTTGCACGATATCGACGAGGTCCTGATCGCCGCGTCGGGTGACAAGGCGAAGGCCGATGCGCTGGTGATCCTGCGCGGCCGCTTCAATTTCACACGCCTCTCGGAAGGCGCACCGCGCGAACAGGGCATTCCCTTACTAGGCGGCAAGAACGGCTCGGGCGTGATGGCGGTGCTGAATCCCGAGACCGCCATTCTCGGCGACGCCCCCGCCGTGCGCGCGGCGATTGCACGCCGCGGGCGGCCATCGCGGCTGAGTGCGGCAGTCGCGGCACGCATACAGTCACTGAGTGAACGCTTCGACGTGTGGGGTTTCGGCGATCGGCCTCAGGGCTTCGCTTCGCCGGCGGGCGGCCAGGAGTTGGATGGGATCGACCGGTTCGAATTCGGCCTGCGTTTGACCGACGGCTTCGAGATCGCCGCCGATCTGCATTCGCGCACACCGAAGGATGCCGAGAAACTGGCCGCGTCGTTGGGATCGGTCAGCGCCATGCTGGGGATGGCCGGGGAATCGGCGCCCAAGCTGAATTTGACGATGAAGGACGGCTCGGTCAAATTCTCGCTGGCGATTTCGCAGGAAGAAATCAAGAAGGTGATAGCCGCGAGGATGGCCGCACCGCAAAGTGCGCCTCCTGCGCTCGTGGTGAAAGCGGGTCCGCCGACGATAATCGGCGGCGACGCTCCGGCCGCGGCTTCCGCTCCGGCGCCCACCGACGGGGGCACGACGGTGTTCATCCTGCCCGGGAAGAAATAACCTACTCGACGGTGACGCTCTTGGCCAGATTGCGCGGCTGATCCACATCGCAGCCACGGCGCACGGCGATGTGATACGCCAGCAATTGCAGCGGCACAATCGCCAGAATCGGCGTGAGCAATTCGGTAGCGCTCGGAATCTCGATGACGTGGTCCGCCATCTTGTGGACCTTATCGTCGCCCTGGGTGACAATCGCGATCACGATGCCGTCGCGCGCTTTCACTTCCTGAATGTTGGAAACCGTCTTGTCGTAGAGCAGGCAACTTTCCGGGCTGGTCTTGTCGTGCGTGGCGAGGATTACGACCGGGAGCTTCTCGTCGATCAGCGCGTTGGGGCCGTGCTTCATTTCGCCGGCGGGATAGCCCTCGGCGTGAATGTAGGAAATCTCCTTGAGCTTGAGCGCTCCTTCGAGCGCAATCGGGAAATGGACGCCGCGGCCCAGGAACAGGAAATCGGTGACGCGATGCAGTTCGCGCCCCAGGACGTCGTACTGGTGATCGTGCGACAACACGGTTTCGAGTTTGCCCGGTAGGTGGGTGAGTTCCTGCACGAGCCCGCGCGACTCCTCCTCTCCCAGTTTGCCGTTCGCCTGGCCGAGATACATCGCGAGGATGAAGAGCGCGGTCAACTGGCAGGTGAAGGCCTTGGTGGACGCCACGCCGATCTCCGGCCCGGCGTGCGTGTAGATGGTGCCCGCCGCTTCGCGCGTAATCATCGAGCCCACGACATTGCAGATGGCCAGGGTGCGCGACCCTTTGGACTTGGCTTCACGCTGCGCCGCCAGCGTATCGGCGGTCTCGCCCGATTGGGAGATCACGATGGTGAGCGTGTCCGGCGCCACGATGGGATCGCGATAGCGGAACTCGCTGCCGTAATCGACCTCGCAGGGAATGCGCGCGAGTTTCTCCACCATGAATTTGCCGGAGAGGCCGGCGTGCCAGCTGGTGCCGCAGGCGATGATTTTGACCTGCTTGAAGGCGGCGAACTCGGCAGGCGTGATCTCCATCTCATCAAGGAAAATGCGACCGCTCTCCTGCCCGACGCGCCCCAGTGTTGTGTCTCGGACGGCGCGCGGCTGTTCGAAAATCTCCTTGAGCATGAAGTGCTGGTAGCCGCCCTTTTCCGCCTCAATGGGGTTCCACAGAATGTGCGACACCTGACGCTGCACAGTACGTCCGTCGAAATCGCAGAGCGAAACGCCGTCGAGCGTGAGGATCGCCATGTCGCCATCTGCCAGGAAGAACATGTCCTGCGTGTGCGAAAGAATGGCGGGCACATCGCTCGCGATAAAGTACTCGTTGTTGCCAATTCCGATTACCACCGGCGGACCGTTGCGCGCGGCGACAATCTTGTGCGGGTCTGAGCGTGCGATCACGGCCAGCGCAAATACGCCAGTGAGTTCCTTGACGGTGGCGCGCACCGCCGCTTCCAGGTTGCCCTCGAAATGCTTCTCCACCAGGTGGGCGATGATTTCGGTATCGGTCTCGGTTTTGAATGCGTGGCCCTCGTGCTGCAGTTGCTGCTTCAGCGCAAGGTAGTTTTCCACGATGCCGTTGTGCACCACGACGATGTCGCCGGTGCAATCGCGGTGGGGATGCGCGTTCTCCTCGGTAGGCCGGCCATGAGTGGCCCAGCGCGTGTGGCCGATTCCGAAGGAACCGTCCACCGGGTTCATGCGAATGGATTCTTCGAGGTTGCGCAGTTTGCCCTGCGCACGACGGATGGTTAAAGTCCCGTCATCGCAAAGCACCGCGAGGCCTGCAGAATCATAGCCCCGATATTCAAGACGCTTCAGGCCTTCGAGAATAATCGGAACGGCGCGATGGGTACCAACGTAGCCGACAATGCCGCACATAGATGTTCCATTATAGTGGCTGCTACAGAGGAGCCCCTGGCGCAACTGTTTCAGTCCAAGATTTCGACGCGATACTCTTCGATCACGGGATTCGCCAACACTTCGTGAGCCACGGTCTCGATGTCCGCCTGCGCCTGCTGCCGCGTAGTGCCTTCCGCAAGAGCGATCTCGAAAAATTTGCCCTGACGCACTTCCGCGATGGCAGCGAACCCGAGGCCGTTGAGCGCGACTCGGACAGTCTGCCCCTGCGGGTCTAGAACGGTGGACTTCGGTGTGACGAATACGCGAGCTTTCATGAGGAACCTTGATTATCGCACGGTGATTATCGCACGGTGATTATCGCACGGTGATTGTCGCACGTGGCCTTATCGCATGGCAGCCGGCGTGCACTACGAGCGGTATGATCGGTGTCTTCGATTCCGGAGTGGGCGGACTCACGGTATTGCGCGCATTGCGCCGCCGCATGCCGGAGAGTGATTTCCTGTACGTCGCCGATACCGCCCACGCGCCGTACGGCTCCAAGCCCGCGTCTGTGGTGACGGGCTACGCGTGCGCGGTCGCGGCGCTGCTCTGCGAGCGCGGCGCCGAGGGCATTGTGGTGGCATGCAGCACAGCATCGGCGATGGCGCTCCCCGAATTGCGACGGCGCTGCCGCGTTCCGGTGTGGGGCGTGATAGACGCCGGTGTGGAAGCGGCGACACGCGCGACGCGCAACGGACACGTCGGTATCATTGGCACGCAGGCGACAATCGCGAATGGCGCGTACCAGCGCCGACTGGAGGCGAGGGGCCTCAAAGTGTGGGCGCGCGCCTGCCCCTTGCTGGTACAGGTCGCGGAAGAAGACCGCGCGAGTTCGCCGGAAGCAGCGATGCTGGCACAGAATTACCTGGCATCGCGTCCCGGGATCGATACGCTGATTCTCGGCTGCACGCACTTCCCATTACTGCGCACGGCGCTTCAGCGCGCCACGGGCAAAGGCGTCCGACTGGTGGACGGCGCTGAGGGCGTCGCAGAAGAAGTGAGTGCCGCTTTCGAGGGAAAGCTGCGAGGCACCGGCCGCGTCGAACGGCTTACGACCGGGCCTCAAAGAAAGCTCGCCGCACTAGTTCAGCAGGCGGCCCTGGCGTAGGTACGCGGGCGTATCCAGATCGTCCATGTCGAGCACGGGCTCCGCTTCCACAACTGGCGCCGGTGGGGGCTCGGCCGGTGCGGGCGATGCGGCGACATAGGGCATATCGTGCGGCTCAGGTTCCCGAGGATGCTGCACCTTGATCACCGGCGTCACGACTCCGCGACGCTCGGGCAACGGCGAATTCTCCGGCTGGAAGCCCGTCGCGATCACGGTAATCTTTACGCGGTCTCCCAGAGCTTCATCGAAGATTACGCCGAAATTGATCTGCACATCGTCGCACCCCGCGGCCTCGCGGATGATGGTGCAGGCCTCGTTGACTTCGTGCAGGCCGAGCGAACTGGAGCCGGTGATATTGATCAGAATGCCGCGCGAACCCGCGATGCGGCTATCTTCAAGCAACGGGCAACTGATCGCTTGCTTCGCCGCATCCACCGCCGCATTTTCGCCGCGGCCTTCGGCGGTTCCCATCATCGCGTAACCCATGCCGACCATGGTGGCCTTGATGTCCGAGAAGTCGCGATTGATCAGGCCCGGCGTGATGATGATGTCGCTGATGCCCTGCACCGCCTGGCGCAACAGATCGTCGGCCACCTTGAAGGATTCGAAGAAGCTGGTGCCCTTGGGCACGAGTTTGAGGAGCCGGTCGTTGGGAATCGCGATCACGGTATCGACCGTGCCCGCGAGGCGTCCGAGCCCTTCCTCCGCCATACGCATGCGCCGCGGACCTTCGAAGCCGAAGGGCTTGGTGACCACCGCCACGGTGAGCGCGTCCAGTTCCTTGGCGAGAGAAGCGATCACGGGCACAGCGCCCGTGCCGGTGCCGCCACCGAGACCCGCGGTGACGAACACCATGTCCGCGCCCTGCAGCAGTTCCACGATGGCATCGGTGTTTTCGAGCGCGGCCTGGCGGCCAATCTCGGGGTTCGATCCGGCGCCGAGACCCTTCGTGACTTTGGCGCCGAGTTGCAGCTTATTGGGCACCTGGCATGCCGAGAGCGCCTGGATGTCCGTGTTCATGGCGTAGAACTCCACGCCTTCGAAACCCGCCGCCACCATGCGAGCCACGGCATTGCAGCCGCCGCCGCCCACGCCGATCACTTTGATACGAGTGCCGGTGCGCGCTTCTTCTTCCATCTCGTATTTCAGATCATCCATATCCATATCGCCGTCGATGATGCCCATGTTGCCCCTCCTACTTCAACATTTTCCCGATCCAGGTTGCATTTTCCTTTTGCAGCCCGGCATGTTCCTTGAGTTTCGCGGAATACATCGCGAGCCCGGCAGCGGTACACCACGCCGGGTCGTTCAATTCCAGCGGCCAATCCTGAATTCCCTCAGTCAGACCAAAACGCACCTGGCAGCCGAGCACTTCCTCCGCCGCATCGCACAGGCCCGGAAGTTTCGCGGCCGAGCCAGTGAGGTACACGCCGCCGATCAGCGAGCGCTCCATTCCCACGCGTGCAAACTCGCCGCGCACGAAGCGGAACAGTTCCTCGGCGCGCGCGCCCAGAATCCGATTCACCAGTTGGCGCTGCACTTCGCGCGGCTGGCGGCCGTCGGGCGTCGGCAGTTCGACGAAAATATTCTCCGGCGTGTCACTCACCTGCGCCGTTCCGAATTCCAGCTTCACCAACTCGGCGTCCTCGAAGCTCAGGCACAGGCCCTGCGCCAGGTCGCGGGTGAAGTGATCGCCGCAGATTCGCACGGTGGACGCCAGATGCATCGCGTCGCCATAATACACCACCAACTCGGTGGACTCCGCGCCGATATCGACAACCGCGATTCCTTCGCGCCGGTTCTCCGGCAGCACCGCGGCGTAGCATGCCGCCAGCGCCTCGTAAACCGACTCTTCCACCGCCAGGTGCGCCGCATTCACCGCGCCGACGATCGCGTTGTGCTCCTGCACCGACGCCGTCACCAGGTGCACATTGATTTCCAGGCATGACGCCAGCATCTTGCGCGGATCGCGATGCCCGGGATGCCCGTCCACCACGAAATCCTGCGGGAAGAGCTGCAGCACCATGCGATCTTCCATCAACTGCACCCGCGACGCACGCTCAATCACGCGTTTCACGTCGGTCTGCTGAATTTCCTGAATGTAGCCAAGTTCCAGCACGCCGCGTCCGTTGGCGCCACGCACCGTCGGACCACCCATGCCCACCGCCACGGATTGCAGCGCTCCCGAGGCCGCGCTATTCGCCTCCCGAAGGACTGCCGTGATCGACTCGCTAACCGCCTGCTGATCGACGATACGGCCCTTGGCCCAGCCCTGCGACTCAACCTCGCTCGCGCCGACATAGCGTATGCGGTTGTTTTCGAGGACACAGATCACCAGCCGCGTCGAGCGACTGCCGGCGTCCAATCCTGCTGCGTAAATCGGTTTTGCTGCCATGGCCCTTCTATTCCTTGCCCTACTTATTCCTTAACCCGCTATTCCTTAACAGTGATGCGGCCATCCAACCGCAAATCAAAGAGCTTCGCCGAAGGCGAACCTTTTCGAATCTCCGAGAAGTGCGTTAGAAAATTCTGGAAACGCTGT
>JBDTPR010000026.1:0-22065 GCA_039932635.1 Candidatus Solibacter sp. | reverse complement strand
GCGGGAAGCCGAGGCCGATCATCATAGCGCCGGTCACGGCCACCGGAGCGCCGCCGCCGCCCGCGCCTTCGAGCAATGCGCCGAAGGCGAAGGCGATGAGCAGGACTTGGAGGCGGCGATCGGCGGAGATTTCGCCGACCGAGCGCTTGATGATTTCGAACTGGCCGGATTCGACGGAGATGTCGTAGACGAAGACAGCGGCGACAACGACCCAGGCTATCCGAAAGATACCGAAGACCATGCCGTCTGCGACGGCTCCGGCGACCATGATGGCGGGCATGCGGAAGATGGCGAGGGCGACGACTAGCGCGGCGGCGAAGGCATAGAGCGCGGCGCGCCACGCCGGAGTGCGGCGCACCGCGAGGAAGAAAAAGAGCGTGCAGACCGGAACAGCGGCGGCCAGGGTAGATAGGAAAGCGTTTCCCAAGGGGTCGAAATTTTGCAGCCAGGGCTCGTTCATTAGTCCTCTGATTTATAAGGATGTGGACCGGAGCGGGAATGAAGTGGACGCCACGGCCGGACTCAGTTTATCTGGTTTGCAGTTGCTGAGGAAGGAGGGGGACGCGATTACGAGTTCTTTTAAACCTAAAATAGAATCTGTGGCCAAGCACCTTCTCCTGTTCGCCGCGACCACGGGCTATCAGATTCGCGTCTTCGCCGATGCGGCGCGCCGCCTCGGTGTCGATGTCACGCTCGCCACGGATCGCTGCCACATCATGGACGACCCTTGGGGCGATCACGCCATCGCGGTGAAATTCGATCAGATTGAGGAATCGTTGAAGGCGCTTAGAGGACTGCGCGTGGATGGCGTGGCTGCCGTCGGCGACCGCCCGGCAGTGCTCGCCGCCGCCGCCGCGGAAATGCTGGGCGTGCCCTTCCATCCCGAGTCGGCCGCGCGCGCCTGCCACGATAAGTTCGAGTCGCGCACGCGATTCCAGGCGGCCGGTTTGCAAGTGCCCAAATTCTTCCGCGCCAGCCTCGCGGACGATCCGGAGGCGCTGGCCGCGCGCGCCGAGTATCCCTGCGTGCTGAAGCCTCTGGGCCTGTCGGCAAGCCGCGGCGTGATTCGCGCTAATGGTGCGGTGGAATTCGTCGCCGCCTTCCGCCGCATCGCGAAACTCGGCGAGCGCGAGTTGCAGGTGGAAAGCTACATCCCGGGACGCGAGTTCGCGGTGGAAGGCCTGATCACTGCGGGAAAATTGCAACCCATCGCCATCTTCGATAAGCCCGATCCGCTGGAGGGCCCCTACTTCGAGGAGACTCTTTACATTACGCCGTCGCGGGAGCCTGCGGCTGTGCAGGCGGCGCTGATCGAGACCACGGCGGAGGCCGCGGCCGCCGTCGGACTCTGGCACGGTCCGGTGCACGCGGAACTGCGCTACAACCAGCAGGGCGCGTGGATTCTGGAGGTGCATGCCCGTCCTATCGGCGGCCTGTGCGCTCGCGCGATCCGCATGGCGGATGGGATTCCGCTGGAGGAATTGATCCTCGTGCACGCCTTCGGGGGCAACGTCTGGATGGCGCAGTTGGACGGCCCCGCGTCGGGCGTGATGATGATTCCGATCCCCGGCAAGGCCGGCATCTATCAGGGCGTGGACGGCGTGGAGCGGGCGCTCGCGGTGCCGGATATCGAAGACGTGATGATTACGGCGACGGACGGCCAGTTGCTGGTGCCGTTGCCCGAAGGCTCGAGTTACCTCGGGTTTATTTTCGCTCGCGGGGAAACGCCGGACGCGGTGGAGGCGGCGCTGCGGCGGTCGCACGCCGAATTGCGGTTCCGCATCGCGACCGCGTTGGAAACGTTTAGGCCTTCGTCTTAGGCGCCACGAAATCGGGCGGCAACTGCGCGCCCTCGCCGAAGAAATACTTGTCCATCTGCTCGATCAGGAATTCCTGCGCCTGCGCGGTGCCGAGGTTGAGACGGTACTCGTTCATCAGCATCTTCATGTGCTCGACCCACATTTTCCAGGCGTCCTTGGATACGCTGTCGTAGATCTTCTGTCCGAGGGGATGGCCTTCAAACGGTATCTCGTCGAGGCCCTCCAAGTCCTTTTGGAACTTCACGCAGAATACTTTGCGCGCGCCCGGCCGGATGGCGTTACTGATCTGATTGAAATTGGCACCACCACTTCCACATCCCATCTCTTCAGGATACTACTGTTGCACGAAACCCACGCCGATCAGCACCATGCCGAGCGCGCGCTGATCGCCGGGCGCGGTGAAAGTCTGGTCCACGCGGACTTCCACATTGGCGCCCTGAAGCGGCTCCGCGGACGTCAGCGTGTAGAGTCCCGAGCCTGGGAACGTGCGCTGCGCCACTTCATGGCCGTCGAGCAGCAGCGTGACCTGGCGCGCTTTGGCGTTGGGCGGAATGTAGAACTCGGCGCGCAGATTGCGGGGCGTCGGCGGGGGCTTGAGCAGCACGATTGCCGCATTCGACATCCAGCGATCGTTGGGGAAGACACCGCTCACCACCTGGTCGGCGGCGCCCGGCGAATTGATGGTGACGTATTCCTGAGTGGCGTTACGCTCCATGACCTTGCGGGCGATGACGCGGTCGATCGGGTCCCTGGAGTAGCCGAATGGCAGGTAGCCCTCGGAGACGGTGGAGTAGCCCGAGTGGGAATTGAGGCCGATCAGTCGCAGGGGTAGCTTGGAATCGATATCGACCACGGCGAGGCGCGAAAGCGGCGCGGTGAATTCGACGTTGTGGCCGAGTTCGCTGCTGACGATGATGTCGCCGGGGAGCACGTGGAGGCCTTTGCGCGCGGGCAGTGCGTGGTCGGCTTCCAGGTAGTAGCGCAGGCCCCAATCGTTATCCACCCAGACGCGGTGTCCGGCGCTGGGCGCGCGCAGGGAGTTGGCGAAGGTGCGGTAGCCTTCCCAATGCTGGTAGTTCACGATGGCGAGAGCGAGGGCGAGCGCGAGTTGCAGGACGAAGGCATTCATCAGGCGGTTCTCGGGGAGGCGCGAGGCCAGGATGGCCACCGGCGCGGCCATGGGCAGCAGGTAGCGTGCCGAACCCGAGAAGAAGATGACCAGTGCTCCGGCGAAGAAGATGCCGATCCAGGCGAGCAGGAAGAGCGTTTGTGGTTCGCGTCGCTTACGCCAGGCTGCGACGGCGGCGGCAGGCACCAGGGTAGGGAAGACGATCCACCAGGAGTGGATGAAGAGCATCACGGCGTTCTGGAGCTTGTTCGCGATGGCCTGGAAGGCGTAGGTGGAAAAGTACTCGGCGAGTTTGCCAGCGGGCATGGTGCCGGTGGTGAGGCGCGTGAAGACTTGCCAAGCCAGGAATGTGAAGAGCGGGGTGAGGAGGGTCAGGTAGACACCCGGCCTCGGCGACTCCGGCCTCGCGGCCGGTGCACCGACTGAAGTCGGTGCGCAGACTGAAGTCTGCCCCACGAGGCGCAGGCGCAGCGCTACGTACAGAATCGGAATCAGGAAGATTGCCTGATACGCCATCATTGTGGCCGCCGCCATGGCGAGCGCGGCTTGCCAGAGGCGGCCGGAGAGGAACAGCGCAATCGACGCCAGCCAGAACGCCAGAAACGGCAGGTCCGCTTCCAGCGAGCTTCCATTAATTACGAAGGCCGGCACGGCGAGGAACAGCAGCGCGGCCCACATCGGGCGTTCCGAGAATCGCCGCGCCAGCGACCACATGGCCCACATCGCAATCAGCGAGAACACGATGTAGGCCGCGTGAAACGGGATCTCGCGCACGTCGCCGAACACCAGCAGCAACCCCGCCAGCGGCCAGGCATTCCCCGGTGGATGCGAGTGTCCGCGCAAATCGACCTGGTCCCCCAGGAAGACGTACTTCACGTCGTTGGGATGCAGCGGATCGACGAGCGCGTGCTGCGCTTCGGTGATGTAGATATGGTCGTCGCCCTGAATCGCCTGATTCAGGAAGGGGAGCCGGATCAACAGCACCAGCCCCATCAACAACAGCAGAGGCTGGCGCGCTACGCGGGCTTCCATCGCAACACCGGCTTGCGCGCGGCGGTGGTTTCGTCCACCCGGCTGGTGCGGGTGTTGTAAGGCGCCCCCTTCACCATCTGCGGGTCGGTCTCAATCTCTTTGGCGATCGAGATCATGGCGTCGATGAAGCTATCGATTTCGAGTTTGCCCTCGGTCTCGGTCGGCTCGATCATCAGCGCGCCGTGGACAATCATCGGGAAGCTCACCGTGTAGGGATGGAAGCCATAATCGATCAGGCGCTTGGCGATATCGCCGGTGCGCACGCCGAGTTTGGCCTGCCGGTCGTCGCTGAACACCACTTCGTGCATGCTGGGCGAAGTGTAGGGCAGGTCGAAGTAAGGCTCCAGGGCCTTGCGAATATAGATGGCGTTGAGCACGGCATCCATCGTGGCGTTTTTCAAGCCGGGACCGCCATGCGCCAGGATGTAGGCCAGCGCGCGTACCAACACGCCGAAGTTCCCGTAGTAGGCCTTGACGCGTCCGACGGAGTGCTTGCGCTTATAATCGAACGCCAGCTTCTTGCCCGAGCGGCGCAGCCGCGGAGTGGGCAGGAATGGTTCGAGCACCTTCTTCACGGCGACCGGACCAGCGCCAGGACCGCCTCCACCATGCGGCGTCGAGAATGTCTTGTGCAAATTGAGGTGCATCACGTCGACCCCGAAATCACCGGGCCGCGCGATGCCTACCAGCGCGTTCATGTTGGCGCCGTCCATGTACAGCATGGCGCCCTTCTTGTGCAGGATTTCGGCCACGCGCACGATGTTGTTTTCGAACACGCCGAGCGTATTGGGATTGGTCACCATCAGCGCGGCCACGTCCTCGGTGACCAACTGTTCCAGCGCGCCGAGATCGACGCCGCCGGTCTCGCTGGACTTGATATTCTCCACCGCATAGCCGGCAATCGCGGCGGTGGCGGGATTGGTGCCGTGCGCCGAATCCGGAATCAGGATCTTCTTGCGCGGATTGCCGCGCTTTTGGAGCAGCGCGCGAATCAGCAGGATGCCGGTGAGTTCGCCATGCGCGCCGGCCGCGGGTTGCAGCGTCACCGCGTCCATGCCGCAGATCTCCGCCAGCGCCGCTTCCAGCGTCTCCATCACTTCCATGCAGCCCTGCGACAGCGCTTCAGGCTGATAGGGATGGGCCCACGCGAGTCCCTCGGTACGCGCCGCGACCTCATTGATACGCGGGTTGTACTTCATGGTGCAGGAGCCCAGCGGGTACATGCCGTAATCGATCGCGTAGTTCCAGGTGGAGAGGCGCGTGAAGTGGCGGATCGCCTCCACCTCGCTGACCTCGGGGAAGCCCTCGATCTCCTGGCGCACGTTCTCCGCGCCCAACGCTTCCGACGCATCCACCGCCGGTACATCGAGTTCCGGCAACTGGTAGGCCTTCTTGCCGGGCGAACTGCGCTCGAACAACAGCGCCTCGTTTTGAGAAAGGTGGGTGGTGACTTTCTTGATCATGCCAGCACCTCCGCGAGCCTATCCATGTCCGCGCGCTTCGTCATTTCGGTGGCGCAGAGTAGCATGGAGTCCGCTAGTTCCGGATAGAAACGGCCCAGCGGCAGGCCGCCAATAATCTTTTTCTTCAGCAAGGCTTTGTTAACCACGTCGGGAGATTTGCCTTCCGTGCGCACCACGAATTCATTGAAGAACTTGCCGGTGAAGCGAGGTTTGGTCTTGCCCGCAAGGTAGTGCGCCTTGGCCAAATTCTGTTCGGCCAGTTCGCGCAAGCCCTGCTTGCCGTAGACCGTCATGAAAACCGTCGCCATGAGGGCGATCAATGCCTGATTGGTGCAGATATTGGAAGTCGCCTTCTCGCGGCGGATGTGCTGCTCGCGAGTCGAGAGCGTGAGGCAGAAGGCGCGATTGCCGCGCGAATCCGTGGTCTGTCCCACCAGCCGTCCCGGCACCTGTCGTATGTACTTTTCCTTGGTAGCGATGATGCCCGCGTACGGTCCGCCATAGCTCGGCGAAATCGCGAACGACTGCAATTCTCCCGCCACAATGTCCGCGTCGGCGGGAGGTTCCAGCAGTCCCAGCGACACCGCCTCGGTGAACACAACCACCAGGAGCGCGCCGTGGCGATGGGCGATTTCCGCCGCCGCCTTCACCTGCTCCACGATCCCGAAGAAGTTGGGTGTCTGAATGATCACAGCGCCCGTCAACCCGTCCATCTGGCGCTCCAGATCTTCCAGGTCGAGGTTACCGGTTTCCGACACGTAGCCGAACTCCGCCACCGGCATGCCCTGGTGCCGCGCATACGTCGCCAGCACTTCGCGATATTCAGGGTGCACACTCTTCGCCACCAGCACGCGTCCCTTGCCGGTCGCGCGCACCGCCATCATGGCCGCCTCGGGCACGGCAGTGGAACCGTCGTACATCGAAGCGTTAGCCACATCCATGCCGGTGAGCTGGCAGATCATGGTCTGGAATTCGAAGATCGTGGTCAGCGTGCCCTGCGCGATTTCGGCCTGATACGGCGTGTACGACGTCAGGAACTCGCCGCGTGAAACCACCGTATCCACCAGCACGGGACGGAAATGGTTGTAGACTCCCGCGCCCAGAAAGCTGGCGTACCCGTTGGCGCAGTTGTCCGCGCGATCACGGAAATACTGCACGATCTCGTATTCCGAGATGCCGGGGGCCAGATTCAACGGCCGATTGAGCCGCACCGCTTCAGGCAGATGCGTGAACAGTTCTTCAGGCGTGCTTACGCCACAAGCGTCGAGCATGGCTTGACGCTCGGATTCGGATTTCGGGAGATAGCGCAACTACTTTTCGGCTCCTACATAGCTTTGATAGTCCGCAGCCGACATTAGATTCTGGATCTCTTCGGGGCTGCTGAGCCGCATCTTCACCAGCCATGCGGCGCCATGCGGATCGCTATTCAGTTTCTCGGGCGCGTCGGCCAGGCTCTCATTGATCTCGACGATTTCGCCGGAGACCGGAGAGTAGATGTCGGAGACGGCCTTGACGCTCTCCACTGAGCCCAGGGATTTGCCCGCTTCCACGCGGGTTCCCACCTTGGGCAGGTCCACATAGACGATGTCGCCCAGTTCGGCCTGCGCGTGGTCGGTGATGCCGACGGTGCCGGTGTCGCCATCGGCCAACACCCACTCGTGTTCCTTCGTATACCGGAAGTTTTCTGGATACATGATTTATTTCGCTCGTTTGTAAAACGGAGTTTCCACGGTCACCGCATCCACAGGCAGGTTGCGGATCATTATCTTAATACGAGTACCCGGAGCCGATTGCGCGGCCGGAAGGTAACACATCCCTATGTTCTTATTCAGCGTCGGCGACGGGCCGCCGCTGGTAACCCACCCCGCCGGAGCGCCATCCAGCAGCACTTCGTAGCCATCACGTCCGATGCCGCGGGCGCACATCTCGAACCCATTCAGTTTACGCTGTACGCCGTTTTCGTGCTGCTTGAGCAGCGCCGCGCGGCCTACAAACTCGCCCTTGTCGAGTTTCACGATCCAGCCCAGGTCGGCCTCCAGCGGAGAAATCGAGGCGTCGATTTCGTGGCCATAGAGCGCCATCTTGGCTTCCAGTCGCAGCGTGTTGCGCGCGCCCAGTCCACAGGGTTTGATGCCGAATTCCGCGCCCGCGTCGATTACCAGGTTCCACATGCGTTCGGCATCCTGTGGCGGCACGTAAATCTCAAAGCCGTCCTCGCCGGTGTATCCCGTGTGCGCAATGCGTGCGCCGGTGCCATCTACCGCGCCATCGGCGAACCAGTAATATTTGATGGCGCTCAAATCTACCGAGGTCAACTTCTGTAGAGTAGCCTTCGCCTTGGGACCCTGTATGGCGATCTGCGCGTACCTGGCGCCGTTATTTTCCACCACTGCGTCGAACTTGTTTTGCGCGACGATGTGGTCGAAATCCTTATCCTGATTGCCGGCGTTGACGCAAAGGAAATAGTGGTCCGGCGCCACCTTGTGCACCAGGATGTCGTCCACAAAGCCGCCGTGCTCGTAAAGCAATCCCGAGTAGTGCGCCTGCCCTAACTTCAGCTTACTGACCGCGTTGGTGGTGACGTAATCGGTGAGGATGGCCGCCTCGGGCCCGTGGATTTCGATTTCGCCCATGTGGCTGACGTCAAAAACGCCCACCGCATTGCGCACCGCATTGTGCTCCTCGATGATGCCGGAGTATTGCACCGGCATATCCCAGCCCCCGAAATCCACCATCCTGGCGCCCAGCGCGCGGTGGACGGAGTTCAAGGGAGTGGTGCGGAGAGCAGGCTCGGGAGGCATGAAAATTCAGGCTAACAGCACCGCAATGGGGTGTCAATGCGAGCGACGGGGCGGCGCGGGTTGTCATGTTTGACACTATGAGGCGGGGCCGGTCGCTGGCGACACCCTTGGGATCGTCTAGGCGGGACACCTCGAAGCGGGCAGGTGCCGGGCTACGGACATGAAGCTGACAATCGAACTGGACCGTGAAACCTGCGGCCGTTGGATTGCCGAAGTGCCGGAGTTGAACGTACTTCTGTACGGGGCGTCGAAGCAAGATGCCATGCAACGAGTTCAGTCCGCAGCGCGCGAGATTGTCCTCGACCGAATCGCCCACGGCGAGTTGCCGCCGGATTCTGCAGATGCCGTTTTCGGTGTAGCCGCATGACTTCCTGGCCTTCGGCGAAGGCGCGTCGAGTTTTTGGCGCCCTGCAGCGGATTGGCTGGCGCCATCATGAAAAGGGAAGGATGGGCAGACTTTCCATTTTCGTTCCACGATTCCGAGGCACTCGGCCCCGCCATTTTGGGTAAGCCTCCAACTTCTGAGTGGGGAAGATCCCGCCATGGACCTCATCCCTAACGGCATTGGTTTAGCGTGATTCCGACGCTGTGTTGGAAGGGATCCTCGAGGCGCATACGGCAATTTAGCTAATTCTCGACGGGTGTCTTTTCGGCGTGGTCGATCACGAATGCGTCAATCGTGATCTTTTGGGGCTCAAGTCTGAGTCCGAGTTGTTTCTGCAAGGCGGCGAAGATCGTAAGTCCGGCTTCGCCGGCAGGTGCCACACTGTCATCGTCGGGAGGCGCGGCAGGTGCTCGCTCTCCGACACTGTCAGAACTGAAGGTCCAGATAAAATCGTACTTTCCCTTCAGCCCGGTAGAGTCGATTACCGGCTGGCCTGTCAAACTATTGGACAACCCGGCCAGATGCTCCATCAGGACATTCTTTCCAACCCAACGGGTGAGGCCGTTCGCGCGACCTACTGCCATGCCCTCGCGCGGTGCGAAATAGGTGAATCCCTCCGCGTCAGTAACCGGTCCAGGCTTCGGTTTCGCGGTGTCATTCTTCGGCGGTGCAATCGGCAGAGGCGGTGTTGACTCCTTGAGCTTCAGTCCGCCCTTCGCTACTACCAGGGCATACGCCTGCGTTTCTCTTTTCTCGTAGTGAAATGCCAGTTTGAAGCGCTCGGCCAACAAATTCCGCAGCATCACTTTTACCTGATCCGCGGTGGCGCCGGGTGGCACCTTCGCCTCCACGTTGAATCGATACGTGTCCGTGATAACCGGAGGCCGAACCTGGTACGGCTTCAGGCCGTATGCCTGGATCGCCATGAGGGAAACGCTGGCGTTCGAGCAGGTATACCGGACCGGGTCCGACGATCCGGGTCCGCCGAAGCACCCCCTACTGCTCCCGTTATTGGGTCCGACCGGTGGCGGGACCGCCTTAACGGATGCTACCTCAAACTGTAGCGTCTGATCCGGCGCCTGTCCGTACACTGCGCTGCACACAAAAAGCGCCAGAACCGCTCCCGCATTCACGCGTTTCATAGTTTGGCTCGTCAACTCTCAGCTGGACGACTACCGCTTTCACAGTTGCAGACTACGGTTGTTGAACTCATCAATCACTGGCTTTCGAGGGCAAACCCCCAGGAGGGGCGACTCGGCACCGTCTTGGCCGTTATTGTTTGGACGCAAACTATTTCTGAAACGTGCAGATCGATGGCGGAGGTACCCGAGCTAGAATCTACCCACGAATTGTGCGTACCCAGGAGCTATCTGCAAGACTGGGCGTCTATTGGATCCCATACAGGTCCACGTCCCTGGATAACTCATTCCGAGTATCGATGGTCACGGACAGCGCACGCGCGATGTCCATGGTTTCCACGTCGGGTGAGAGGTATTCGAAGGTGCTGAGGATTCGATAAGTTCCTGGGGCGAGACCTTCAAAACGGTATTGGCCGCGCATGTCCGTTCGCACGATCCGCAGGTCGCCAACACGCCTGCGGAACAGGGGCTCGTAAGGCTCCAGATAAACCGGAACGCCCGAGACCGCGTCGCCCGCCGATTTTAGTTGACCGCCTGCATCTTTCACAATACCGTGGATGGCGCTCGCTCCCGAAGAGACTGAGAAGCGTACAAACGGCGAGCCCGCCGGATAGATTTCATTCCAGCAATCGGCACGGCTCGATGGATTTGCGCTGCGCGGTGAGACTTCGGACACATAGGAGCCAGCGGAGGGAATTAGCATCAGCTCCCAATGGCCGCGTGGGAGTAAGGCGCGACCGCCCACGAGCGGCACTAGAAACGTCGGCCCCGCACCTGCCAGGTCCTTGCGGCGTACGCGGCAAATCACTGGGGCCTCGTCCCAGAGTCTAACTGGGTTCCCAGGGATACAAATCCTGCGCATCGACGGCAATGCTTACGAGGCGAAACGAACGCCCGTCCTGGCGTTGGACGACGCCCATTGAGCGCCGCCGGCTTCAGCTTGGAGCGGTATACCAGACTCGAACTGGTGTATGCAGACTGGCAGCCTGCCGTCCTGGCCACTGGACGAATACCGCGAGCTTATGGAGCGGAGTACGGGAGTCCAACCCGTCTAACTGGTTTGGAAGACCAGCACCTAAGCGATCGGTCAACCCCACTAAGACACACTTATCCTGTTGTCAATGAACTTACTTCACAGTTGGTCGGGATTGCTGGATTCGAACCAGCATCAGCCTGCTTCCGGAACAGGGAAGATAAGTCAGGCTACGTTACGTCCCGTTATTCAAAATGGTCGGGATGCTCGGACTCGAACCGAGGTCGCCCTGCTCCCAAAGCAGGTGGGTTAGCCGCTACCCAACATCCCGTAAATACCTAAATCTAAAAGCGAAAGGCCCCGAATCCTTGTGGGGATCGGGGCCTTTTGGAAAGCGAATTTATTCCAATCGGCTCAGGTCCCCGGGCGCGCGTCTTGATTGACGGTCCTCTGGGCCATGACTGTTTCCGTACCGCGCTTGGATATCAAGCTGGCGGGCAGGGAAAACTCGAGATGGAATTGTTTAATCACGCAGTTCAAATACACAAGCACTTTCCCGAGTAAGTCAAGCACTAAGTCTGAGAACATAAAAAGAGTTGGCGGAAGGCGAACGGCTCCGTTTGCGCGGACCCTGGGATTCAAGACCAGTTGCCCACCATGGTCGGCGCCTTCCGTTGCTGGCGGAGAGCAGCCGAGTCGAACGGCCACCCTTACGCGTCTCCGGCTTTCCGGGCCGGTCGGGATCCACATCCCCGTGCTCTCCAAACCAATGGCCGCGGGTGGAGGAATCGAACCCCCATCCCGAAGGAGCGCCGGTACTCGAGACCGGTGGCGGACCATCCGCCCGCACCCGCGGTGGAGCACCGTGTGAGAATCGAACTCACCATGAGCTGCTCTGCAGGCAGCCGCTTCGCCAATTAGCTTGCGGTGCGAACTTGTTGGCGGGGGGCCAGGGATTCGAACCCTGTAGGAACGGGTTTGGAGTCCGTCGCTCTTCCAGTCGAGTCATGCCCCCCGTGGTGCGCGCCGCCGGACTCGAACCGGCACGTGGGCCGGGTTTAAGCCGGCCGCCTCTACCAATTGGGCTACGCGCGCATGGTGCCGGCGGTCGGATTCGAACCGACAAGCACGGAGGTTTGAGCTCCGCCGATAAACCGATTCTCGTACGCCGGCATAACCTGGTGGCCCGCCCCGGCTTCGAACCGGGAAAATCTCTTCCTTCTGAGGGAAGCGCCTTTACCAATTTGACCAGCGGGCCATGGTGTCCAAGATGGGATTCGAACCCACAGAAACAGCCTACTCAGGACTGCGCGTCTACCAATTGCGCCACTTGGACATAGTGGTGGGAAGTGCTGGAGTCGAACCAACCTCGGAGCGCGGAGACCGCGTGCAGGGTTACAGCCTGCTGCCTTTGCCGCTCGGCCAACTTCCCAAACTCAATAAGTTGTCAAAGATCAAGATAGTTAGAGTATTGGCGGAGAGCGAGCGACTCGAACGCTCGTGTCCCGAAGGGGAGCACTGGTTTAGCGGACCAGTCGGGCTGCCTGCTGCCCATGCTCTCCGAAGAGAATTACCAATAAAGCGATAGGGATGATAAGGCCGAGGAGAGACAACTAAGCGTAAGTTGCAAGCGCTGAGTTGTGGTGGCCATGAAGTAACTATAAATCAGATATCGATGTTAGTCAATAGTGTTCGATGACTGCCCGGTGCTAAGACTGCACTCCGCGTCTACTGCTCCCGCAACTGCTACATGCGTGGCTTGGTCCCGCTTTTGCAGCCCCACCCACCGATATCGCTTGGACGCCTTCCGCTGGCCGGCGAAGAAACTGCATCGGGCTAGTCAGATGCCACATCCGTAATCCGAAGGGTGCCCAACCTTACTGTGACAAGAGCAGTGACGCCGCCCATCGCCGGGCGGGCCGTCGACGTGGTGAGCGATAGAAAGACGTGGTGAGCGATAGAAAACAGATGGGAATGGATCGGCAAATCCGGCTAGCCGCCTTGCTGCTTCTCGCATTGGCGCAGCCCCGGCACGCCTCGGGCCAGACTCCAACGCCTCCCACAACCGTTCCGCCCGCTGCGGCCAAGCCGGTCGACCAAGACCCGCTTGGCCGCGGGACGCCGCATGGCTGTGGTGGAATCCGAAAGCATCGAGAGGTTCGTCCCGGAGTCCCTTCGGGAGACTCGCATCTTCTCGCTGCCGCTCCATCGCTGGCTTATTACCCTCCTAGGTGTGGCCATTGCGTTGGGGTTCGCCTACCTGGGAACCCGGCTTCTGGTTCCGCTTCTTTCTCCCCTGATCCGCCGGATGACCGGAGAACCGGACGGCCGGCACATGGCTACTCTGCTAGCGCCCCTTCGAGTGATCCTTCTGGCTGCAGGTTTCGGCGCCCTAGCCATACTTTCGGCGACCGTGTTGGGCCGCCGGTTCTGGATCGTCTCCGCCAAAGCCATCGCTGTCTTCGGCGTCGCATGGCTGGCAGGCCGGTTCAGCCACATCGTAGCGGAACGGGCAAGGCGCCACCTGACCAGGCGCCAGCGGGCGGGCAGGCTCGCAGTGCTCACTCTCTCTCACCGCCTGTTCAAGATCGGCGTGACCGCCCTGGCCATCATGGATATCATCGTGGCCGGCGGCAGCGGGTTTGCATACCCGTCCCAAACCTTGTACCTCACGCGAGACAAATCCGGTACATCCCGTTGGAAAGGGGCATCCGAGTGATGATGTTGAAGCAATCGCAGACGCACACCCCGATCCGTCGAGGCGGCTGCGAAAATCGGCAGTTCACGCTCACATATAGCTGGAATTTCGAACTGATGCGAGGCTAACTGCTCAGGCAATGAACTAGAATAGACCCGAGCAGATGACGTTCCTGAACCTTAAGCTGGCAGCCGTCGCAATGACCGTTTGCTTTTGTCTTCCCGGCGGGGCATACCGAACAACCCGACACCGTCCGGCGTCGCGCCCCGTCAGCCAGGACGTCCTGCCTTCACCGGAAATCGAAACCCAGATCGCGGAAGCGGTATCGCAGGCAAAGCGGATTCTCGACGATCCGAGCACCGAAAATATCCTTTCCAGCCCCCACCTGGTTTCCGCGATTTATTACCACGACGGCTTCCTGACCGACTACTCCGTGGACCGCCTCAGCGCGGATCCCGAGAGGCGCATCATCGGCCAGATCAGCAACCTGCTGTCCGCCAATCGCAAGGCGCGTTTTTTGGAACTCCTGCATGAGCTCTGGGCTCAGTCCGACCCGTCCGGGCCCCAACGGTCCGCCGAGCCGGTAGCATACTCAGCCATCGGCGGAACCAGAACTCATCGCTATGCCGTCGACCTGTTCGCACGTGAGGGCTCCTCCGTGCACGCGGTCTCACGGGGCATCGTGGTTCTGGCTGACCGGGATTGGGACCCCGTCAACCTGTTCTCCACCACATCGCGTAAGGGAGGCAATACCATAATTGTGTTCGACCCGGATCGTGATCGTTTCTATCGCTACTGCCACATGGGCACGGTCGATGTGCCGGCGGGAAAACGCGTGGCGGCGGGCGAAGCTGTCGGGAGTGTCGGCCATAGCGGTCTCAATGCCTCGCAGCCCGGGCACGGCCGGCATCTGCACTTTGAAACCAATCAATATCTGGAAGGCAGCGTCCGCGCCCTCGAATATCGACAGCTCCGTACCTTGCTCCGGCAGTGGAGGTCGGCGGACCGTGTGCCGGACAGGATTCCGGATCGCCCGAAGAAGGGGCCGCCTATCTCGAAGCGGTAGTAACGCCGGACTCAGAGCGTTTCGAGGCTGGTGACGCGTTCGATTTCCTCGCCGCGATCCGCTGTGTTCGGGTTGACCGGTACATTGATCTGCCACCACCGCTCGGCGTCGTCGTCCGTCCAGGCTCCCAAATCGCCGCCCCGATCCAGCAATCGCTTCAGGGCTTCGGCAGTCGCGGGGCGGGCGGCCGGATTCTTCTCCAGGCACATCAGGATGGCGCGTTCCAGCCCTTCCGGAATTGCGGCTTCGCTTTTTTCCGATGGCGGCAACGGAGCCTTCTGCACGTGAGCCAGCATGGTGGCAGTCGCGCCCTTTTCTTCAAAGACCAGCGACCCCGTCAGCAGCCAGTACGCCACGCAGCCTAACCCATAAAGATCGGTGCGCCCATCGATCGCGTTGCCCAACGCCACCTCGGGCGCCATATACGCCGGGGTACCCGTGGTGGCGCCCTCTCCGGTCATGGCGGTCTCATTACTGTCCAGCACCTTCACTAATCCAAAATCCAGGACCTTCGCGAAATCGTATTGGTTGCCCATACGGCAGAGGAAAATGTTGGTCGGCTTGATATCGCGATGGATCATGCCCTGCCGGTGCGCGTCTCCCAGGGAGAGGCAGACTTGCCGCAAGATGCCGGCAACCCGCGCCGGAGGCTGCGGGCCGAACTTCTTCACCAACGTCTCCAAATCGATTCCGTCCAGCAACTCCATCACGTAATAAAAAACGCCGTCCTCGGTGACCCCGAAGTCGTACAGTTCCACCGTGTGCGGAGAACGCAGCTGTGCGGTCGCCCTAGCCTCCTGTTCGAAGCGCCGCTGAATCAGCGTGGCGTTCCTGCCCGCTTGACCGCTCAGCATGCCCGGCTGAATCAGCTTGATCGCGGCATCGCGCGCCAGCATGCGATGGCTGGCCCGCCACACCTCTCCCATGCCGCCGGCACCCAGCTTGGAGACAAGCTGATAACTGCCCATTTCCCGCGCCTTCGTCACCTGTTGCCCCAGTCTGGTCATCACGCGCGAAATCACTACCGCCACGCCCACCAGCAGGAAATCCGGGTAATGCATGGCAATTGTGCTGGACACACCGAAGGGCCAGGTTCCGCGCAGATATCCCACATACATCGCCAGGGGATTCATCGACGCGGAGATCAGTCCGGCGATCAGTATCTTGCGCGGCGAGTTGGGCAAGATCGCCGCGAACATCAGGATCACCGCTCCGACCCACGTAATCATGGGCATCACCGGCGCGCCCGAGGGGAACGGATCCCAATGAATCACCAGGCTCAGCGCCAGCGAAGTAAATACCATGTAGACCAGGCCGAGATCCAGTACGAACCGCGGATCGCGATTCGTCTTGCGGGCGTAGAAGAAAACCGCCAGCGAGATCGCCGCGCTGGCTTCGGAGATGATGTCCGACGCCGTAAAACGAAACGTCGAGTCAGGGTTGTGGGGGGCGAGTTGGCGAATCGCCAGATGGTAAAACACCGTGCCCAGCAGCCATAGAATTGCGCCCAACAGGGAGATGATCGCCAGACGGCGCGTCGCTTCCTGCAGGATATCGTAGGGAAGTTCGCGGGCGTGCGATTTCCCCACGCCCGTAGTGGTTGTCGGGGGATGGGGGCAAATCAGGGCTGGTTTGGTCATGCCTGTTGGCTAATCTAACGAAGTTTACACTATCCCGGCAGCGCCGCTAGTGCTTCCCGCCTGCCTCGCCCGTCTCCATCGCGAGGTGACCTTTACGCGGGCGCTCGAACGATCCGCTGTCCACCGTGACCCCCTTGCGGCTGACCGCCTGATAGTACAGCGTGTCGCCGTCAATCTCCATCAATAGGAAAGAGCGGTCGGTGTCAAAGGCCTTGTCCGTAAGACTGCCGCGGCGCACGTTGCCCGCGCGCAGTTTGGCCGAGCCTCCCACCACGAAATAATGGACGCCCTGCTGCGGCTTGATGCGTTCGTAGAAGTGATCGTGCCCCGCCAGTGCCAGCGCCACGCCATACTTCACCAGCAGCGGTTCCACTGCCGACCGCATGCTCATGTCCGACCCGTGGCGCGCACCCGACGAATACAGCGGGTGGTGAAAAAACACAATCTTCCATTCACTGCCCGAATCGGCGAGTTCCTTGTCCAGCCATTCCAATTGAGCCTTGTCCATCAATGTGCTGTCCAGCGCGAAGAACCGGATCCCGGACTTCGGTTTGAAAGTGTAATAACGCCTGCCTTCCATGTTGAAGGGTTTGTACGCTGTCTGACGCGGTGAATCGTGGTTGCCCAGCGCTGCATGGAATTTCACGCCCCGGTCCAGCAGCGTCTTGTACGGCAACTCGAATTTCCTTACGAAATCTTTCGGATAGTCGCTGCCGTAAATGTTGTCGCCCAGCATGACTACGGTCTTAAAAGGGACGGTTTGCTGGAACGTCGCCAATGCCTTCCCGACTTCGTACTGAGGGCCCAGTCCGGTTCCCGAATCGCCGATTACCGCGAAGAAAAATGAGTCGGAACGATTGGGAAGCGATTGTGACCAAACTCCCCACATCAGCAGGAGGGCGATCGCGAGAACTCGCTTCATGCTTCATTCTCGCAAATGCCGCAGATGATGCGATACTGTACGAAACAAAGAAACACCTTTCGTCGATCCACCGATCCACGGGGTTCTTCGATCACGTAATTCTCTGGGGGGCTGTTTTGTGACTTATGTTTTGCGATTCCTCATCGTTGGGTACACCTGTGCGGCAATATGCGCGGGCCAAAGTGCCACTGTGGAGCCCGCCAGTCGGGCCAGTGAAATAGAGCGGGCGCGCGATGCCAAAGAGGCGGCGCTGCGGCCTGACGAGGTCACCCGCACCGAGCGCTTCCTTAGCGACATTAAGGACAAGAAAATAGCCGAGCGCATCACCTCGGGCTACAACGGCTTTCGCCTCAAACTGGGCAACATGGTCACCGGTGGCGGCTTCGCGCTTGGCCCCGAATATTTTCGCAACGACCTTCGGGATGGCAATCTCTGGGTCCGCAGCTCGGCACAATTCTCCACCAAGGGGTATACCAAGTACGAGGCGGAAAGCGCCCTTCCCAAGCTGTTTAACCAGCGATTCGCGCTCCACTTCGTGGGCTCGCATCGTAACTATGGGGGAATCGCCTACTATGGCCCAGGCCCCGACTCTTCCAAGGACAAGCGCACAAATTACCGCTTGGAAGACACTTCCTTCGACGCCATCGCCATCTTACGGCCCACGCGCCGCATAAAGCTCGGAGGCTCGGTCGGCGGACTCTGGGTGAATGTTGGCCCGGGCTCCGACTCACGCTACGCGTCCACCGAAACCGTCTTCAGCCCCACGGATGTGCCTGGGCTGGATCGACAAACCAATCACCTTCGGACCGGCGTGTTTTTGCAGTTCGACTACCGCGACAATCCGAACGGTCCCAAGTCCGGCGGCAACTACGTGGTGCAGCAGTCCTGGTACGACGACCGTAAGCTGGAACTCTACGGCTTCCGCCGTTTGGATATCGACGCCCAGCAGTACATCCCCTTTCTCAACAAGACCCACCGCATCGCCCTGCGCGCCAAAGGGACCTTTACTGAAGGCGACGGCCAGCAATCCGCGCCCTTCTATCTGCGGCCCGTCCTGGGCGGGTCCGATGACCTCCGTGGCTTCCGCCCGTTCCGCTTCAGCGATCGCAACAAGGTCGTCTACAACGCCGAGTATCAATGGGAAATCTTCGCGGGACTGGATGGCGCAGTGTTCTTCGACGCAGGCAAGGTAATGCCCCGCCGCTCCCTGCTCAAGTTCTCCGACATGGAAACCAGCGCGGGCTTCGGGCTGCGCTTCAACGTGCAGAATGCCACCTTCATCCGTGTCGATGTCGGCTTCAGCCACGAGGGCTTTCAGGTCTGGTTCAAGTTCAACGACGTATTCAATTCGCGCCGCTACGGCACGACTACGGGACAGCCTGTCTATTAGGTAATCAATCGGACGAGCTATGAGAAGAATCCTTGCTTGCATCCTGTTATCCGCCGCGGCGCTGACCGCGCAGCGATTCTACCCCGACGATCCCCTGGAGTTTGAACCCCCGCCCCGTCCGGTCAAAGACATCAAGAACCGCAAGCTCAGCGACTATTTCGACCTGTTGAACAATCAGTTCCGCATGGCCGGCGAGCGCCAGCCCAAGCAGGGCCCGCGCATTTCCGCCAAGTCGGTCAGTACGCTCGGCGAACCGCTGCAGGGCGCGTGGTGGGTGAAGCGTCACTATTACAACCGGATGACCACCGCCGAATTGCAGCGTGTTCCCGGTCCCGACGTCCTGCCTGCCGCCGGAAAGTGGACCGTGGTCTCAGCCAAGAACGAAGGCGTCACACCCGGCTTCGTGGTCTTGGATGCGAACAAACGGCGCTTCTTTATCAAATTCGATCCCATGACCAATCCGCAAATGGCCACCTCCGCGGATGCCATTACGTCGCGCTTCTTTTACGCCATGGGCTTCCACGTTCCCGATAACAACGTCATCTATTTCGTGGAGGATCAACTGGAACTCGGCGAGGATGTCTCGCTGCCCGGCCGCGATGGCAAGCCGCGCAAAATGACGCGCCGCGACCTGGTGGAAATCCTGCTGAAGGTGCCCAAGGCCGACGACGGACGCTATCGCGCCACCGCATCCCTGGCCCTGCCGGGCAAGCCCGTCGGCCCGCCGCGCTATTCCGGCACACGCACCGACGACCCCAATGACATCGTGCCCCACGAACACCGCCGCGATCAGCGCGGCCTGCACGTGATCGACGCCTGGCTGGATCACGACGATTCGCGCGCCATCAACAATCTCGACGCCGTGGTCACCGAAAACGGCCGTTCGTTCATCCGCCACTTCCAACTCGATTTCGGCTCCACCCTGGGCAGCGGCACACAGCGCGCCAACAGTCCGCGATCGGGCGCCTATTACTTCAGCTGGCACACTTCCGCGCGTCAATTCTTTAGCCTCGGCCTCGCCCCGTCCTATTGGATGTTCGCCAGCTATCCCCACTTCCCCTCCATCGGCAAGATCGAATGGAAGGTCTTCGACCCGGAACGATGGGTCCCCGAATATCCCAACCCGGCCTTCCTCAACCGCCTTCCCGACGACGAATTCTGGGGCGCGAAGCAGGTCACCGCCTTTACCGACGACGATATCCGCGCCATCGTTTCCATGGGGCAACTCACCGATAAGCAGGCGGAAGCATGGCTGGTCGAATGCCTTATCAAAAGGCGCGACAAGATCGCCCATGTCTACTTTTCCAAAGTGCTCCCGCTCGACAAATTTGCCATCGGCAACGGCGAGATCTCCTGGCAGGACCTGGGTGCCGCCCACGGGCTTCCGGCCGCTGATGTCAGCCTCCAGTGGTCGTCGTTCGACAACGCCGCAGGCACCCGCACTGCCATCGCGGGACAGGTTTCGAAGCTCATCCCGACCACCGGTTCCGCCTATTCGTGCCTGACTTTGCAGGACCGCCAGACGCCTTCTCACAGCATCGATGTCTTCATCCACCACGCCTCGGGAACGCCGCGCATCGTCGGCATCGAGAGGCACTGGTAACTCGCCATCATGAGCAAACGTGACCCGCTGGAACGCCCCGAGTATCAGACCCGAGCCGAAATCCACCACACGCGCAGCCTCCCGAACTTCAAGACAATTGGAGAACCGCCCAAGAACAGCGCCGAAAAACTGCTCAGCTTCGTGGCCGATGTGCGCTCCGGAGAAGGTTGGAGCGCGCTGCTGCTGCTCATCAACGTGTTCCTGCTGCTCTTCGCCTATTACCTGTTGAAGACGGTGCGGGAGGCGTTGATCCTGACCGAAGGCGGTGCTTACGTCAAAGCCTATTCCAGCGCCGGCCAGGCGGCGCTGCTGATGATCCTGGTGCCGCTCTACGGCTTCATCGGCACTAGGGTGGTGCGCATCAAATTGATTGCCGGCCTGCTGCTGTTCTTCGTCACCAATCTGATCGTGTTCTATTTGGCGGGCATCGGCGGCGCGCAGGAAGGGGTGGTGTTCTATATCTGGGTCGGCATCTTCAACGTGTTCGTGATCAGCCAGGTGTGGGCCTTTGCCAACGATATCTACACTGAGTCGCAGGGCAAGCGCCTCTTTCCGATGATCGGTGTCGGCAGCAGCCTTGGCGCGTGGCTTGGAGCCCTGGGCGCCAGTCGCCTGGTCTCGGCGTTAAAAGCCTCGCCCTATCAATTGCAGTTGCTGGCCGCCGCGATTCTGGTGGTCTGCTGCGCCCTGGTGATCGCCGTTAATCGGATCGCAACTCGCAATTCCACGCCCGAAATGGCCAGCCTCGCCGATCAGAAACTGGCCGAGGGCAATGGCTTCGCCCTCATCTTCCGCAGCCGGTACCTCCTCTTAATTGCCATATTGATCGTCCTGTTGAACGTGGTGAACTCCACCGGCGAGTTCATCCTCGGCGATCTGGTGAGCACTCAGGCGCACTCCCTGTATCCCGGCAATGCGGCGGCGCAGAAGCAGTTCGTAGGAGAGTTTTACGGCAATTTCTTTGCCGGCGTCAACCTGCTGGGCTTCCTCCTGCAAACCTTCGCCGTTTCCCGTCTGTTCCCCCTCATCGGCGTGCGCGGCGCCATGTATGTGCTCCCCTGCATCGCCTTGGTCAGCTATTCCATACTCGGCCTGGTGCCGATTCTCGGCATTGTGCGCTGGGCGAAGACTCTGGAAAATGCCACGGATTATTCCCTGCAGAATACCGTCCGGCAGGCCCTGTTCCTGCCCACCTCGCGCGAGGCAAAATACAAGGCGAAGGCCGCCATCGATACATTCTTCATGCGTTCGGGCGACGTTCTGCAGGCCGGCATCGTGCGTCTCGGTGCGTCGGTCCAATTAGGACTCACCGGTTTCGCCTGGATCAATGTCGGGTTAACAGTCTTATGGCTGTACTCCGTGTCGCGGCTGGCTCGCGAACATCGCAAGATGGGCTTCTAGCCAGCAGTGAGACGGAGCGCCGAACGGTTTGCGAAGTCGGTTACACTGAACTCGACCATGTCTCAAAACTTGCTGATCGTGGTGGCGGAGATGACCGCCCAGAGTGGGAAAGAAGATGCGTTGCGCGAGAAATTGAGCGGGTTCGTCGCGCCTACCCGCGCGGAGAATGGGTGCGTGCAATACGACCTGCATGAATCGGAAGACCACCCGGGCCAATTCCTCTTCTTCGAGCGGTGGACCTCAGCGCAGGAGTTGGAAGCACACCTTGCCTCCCCGCATATCGCCAGCGTGCTGCCGGAATTGGGATCGATCCTGGCCCAGCCCGCGCGCATTTCGAAATTCCGCCAGATCGCATAGTCCGTCGAAACGCCCGCGACCATCGGTGCGGTTGCTTGAGCCTTAGGTCGCCGGCCTGGCTCTGGCCGCCCTCCATCCGGCAATGCGTTGTGCTTAAATGTGCGTGACCCGCAATCCGAGTCGAGGGGGTTTCGCGATGGCATCCGACGGTTTTTCCCGCAGACATTTCTTTTATGGCGCCCTGTTGGCTGGAGCAGTTCCGGCCGCGGGCTACGGCAGCACGCCGTCGTTGAAGGCTCTGGGCTA